>NZ_CAJPHM010000011.1:0-238910 GCF_905339955.1 Burkholderia sp. BCC1996 | reverse complement strand
TTTTTTTCGTCGGTGCGGCGGGGGTGCCACCGGGCCGTTCGACCGACACGGGAAACCGCGGCAGCGTGCCGCGCATCGCGATTCCGCACGCGGTGCTACGATCGCGTTTTATCCTCCGGAACGCTCATGAATCCGTTCGGCATCGTCTCCGAATCAGACACGCGGACCGCGGCGCGCAAGCCACCGTTCATCCCGTCGTTCGGTTTCGTCGAAGTTCATGAATCGCGGCCGATCGACGCGCCGCCGTCGCGCATCATCGATGCGGTGGCCACGCTCGACATGCGCGCCGATCCCGTCATCGACGCGCTGCTTGCCGTGCGCGAAGCGCCGGCGGCCATCGCCCGCGCGCTGGGCCAGCGTCCGGCCGGCGCCGCCCGCGAGCGCTTCGGCTTCGATTCGTTCACGCTGCTGCATCGCGACGACACGTCCCTGTCGCTCGGGCTCGTCGGACGCTTCTGGCGCCCGACGCCCGACGTGCGCACGATCGACGACGCCGCGGCGTTCGTGCGGCACGACGATCCGGATGACGCGAAGCTGGTGTTGCGCTTCGAGGTCGTCGGGCTGTCGTCAGGCGCGCGGCTGCTGCGCACCGAAACCTTCGTGCACTGTCCGAGCGCGCGCACGCGCCTGCTGTTCCTGCCGTACTGGCTCGCGATCCGGCTCGGGAGCGGCTGGATCCGCCGCCGCACGCTCGCGGCCGTCGAACTGGCGCTCGCCTGACACGCCGGGACGCCGTCGAACGGAAACGCGATTACGTCGTATCGCGGCATACATCGACGGCATCTCGCACACGCACGCAACATCATCTGCAATCCTGATCGGTTTGCTGCCGGACACGGCGAAACTGTGCCGCGCACCGCCGCGCGATTTTTGTTCCGCCCCGCGCCCGCCGTCGCCTCGCGCTACCCTATCGATCTTCGCGCCGGCGCCCCGGCCCGCCGCCAGATCCGAACCGATCGATGACCCGCATCCGCAACCACCTGAACATCGCGCAGCTCCAGGCCTTCGTCTCCGCCGCGCATCACAAGAGCCTGCGCGCCGCCGCGCGCGAGCTCGGCGTCACCCAGCCCGCGATCACGCACACGATCCGCGAACTCGAAACGGCGCTGAACGCGGAATTGCTCGTACGCAGCGTGCGCGGCGTCGAGCTGACCGCGTGCGGCCACGCGCTGCTGCCGCGCGCCGAGCAGCTGCTCGGCGACATGCGCCGCACCGTCGAGGCCGTCGAGCAGGTGAAAGGGGAAATGTCGGGGCGCGTCGCGGTCGGCACGATGCCGTCGATCGCGCTGACCGCGCTGCCGCACGCGGTCACCGCCTTCCGCCGGTCGATGCCGAACGTGAACCTGCATCTGGAGGAAGTGACGGTGCCCGACGCGCTCGCGCAACTGCGCAACGGCACGCTCGACATCGCTGCGATGCACCATGTGCCCGCGCTCGACCGCGATTTCACGCAGGTCCCGCTGCTGTCGACCGAGTTCACCGTCGTGATGCGCGAAGGTCACCCGCTCGCGCACGCGCGCCGATTAGAGGAATTGCTCGACGCGGAATGGATCGTCACGGTCGGCGCCGAGCAGTTTCCGCACAGCGTGATGGTCGGGATGTTCGAGGCGCGCGGGCTGCCGCTGCCGAAGCGCCTGCTGCGCTCGCCGATGTCGTTCGCGGTGACGCTCGGGCTCGTCGCCCGCTCCGACGTGATCGGCTGCTTCACGCGCCCGCTGGCCGCGATGGTGGCGCCGCTCGGGATCCGCACGGCCGAACTCGACGAAAGCATGCCGCGCTTCGACCTGTCGATCATCGCGCGCCGCGACCTGCTGCCGACGCCGGCGGTATCGCAATTCGTCACCTGCCTGCAGCGCGCGGTCAACGAAACGCTAGGTTGAATCGTTCCTTCCTCTGAAACGGTCACGCGCCGCACGCGCGGCTGTCGGGTCCGGTATCGGGGCTTGTCCTAGGCGCCCTGCCGGTATTTTGTCTTGATAATCTTGCGCACGTCGCGCGCCCGCATCGGGCAGCGAAACGGACAGTCCGACGCGAAGCCGCGCCGGGCCGAAGGCTTACGGCGCGACACAACCGCGCACCCATCGAACAAAACGAGGAGTCACCGAGTGAAAAAGATTCTTGCGGCTGTGACCGTGGCCCTGCTCGCCGTATCGGCCGGCACTGCATACGCGAAGGACTGGACGACCGTACGCTTCGGCGTCGACGCAAGCTACCCGCCTTTCGAATCGAAAGGGGCTGACGGCAAGGTGGTCGGCTTCGACGTCGATCTCGGCAACGAAATCTGCCGCCGCATCAACGCGAAGTGCGTGTGGATCGAGAACGACTTCGACGGGATGATCCCCGCACTGAAGGCTCGCAAGTTCGACGGCGTCCTGTCGTCGATGTCGATGACGCCGGCACGCGAGGAACAGATCGCGTTCTCGTCGAAGCTGTTCAACACGCCGACGCGCCTCGTCGCGAAGAAGGGCGCCGGCCTGATGCCGACGGCCGAATCGCTGAAGGGCAAGTCGGTCGGCGTCGAGCAGGGCACGATCCAGGAAACCTACGCGAAGACGTACTGGGCCTCGAAGGGCGTGAACGTCGTGCCTTACCAGAACCAGGACCAGGTCTACGCCGACCTGATCTCGGGCCGTCTGGACGGCGCGCTGCAGGACGCGGTGCAGGCTGAAATCGGCTTCCTGAAGACGCCGCGCGGCGCGAACTTCGATTTCGCCGGCAAGGACATCGACGATCCGAAGACGCTCGGCAACGGCGCCGGCATCGGCCTGCGCAAGGAAGACACCGACCTGAAGGCGAAGATCGACGGCGCGATCGCCGGCATGCGCAAGGACGGCACGTACGACAAGATCGCGAAGAAGTACTTCGATTTCGACGTGTACGGCAAGTAACACCGCGCAACGCGCGCTTCGCGACCGCGCAGACGGGCTCCGCAAGGAGCCCGTTTTTTTTGCTCGCGCGCGGCGAAAGGCCGCGCGACACGCGTGGACGAAGGGCTGCGGCGCCGTTATTTTTTACGCGCCAACCCGATGATTCGTAAAGGAAATCGACATGGCCGGCGCGCGGTTTGATAGGTTCGCGGAAGGCAACGTACAATCGATCTTCCACGCATACCGGATCACTCGCGGCTGCGCCGCCCTCCCCTCATCATGCAAACGCAGACCCATCCGCTGATTTCCCCCGCCGTCGGCACCGAACGCCAGATCACGAGCTTCCACTACGGCCCGCGCGGCGGCAAGAAGGTCTACATCCAGTCGTCGCTGCACGCGGACGAACTGCCCGGCATGCTGGTCGCCGCGCTGCTGCGCCGCAAGATCGCCGCGCTCGAGACGGCCGGCAAGCTGCGCGGCGAAGTGGTCATCGTCCCCGTGCCGAACCCGATCGGCCTGTCGCAGCACGTGTTCGGCGATCACCTCGGCCGCTTCGAGCTCGGCTCGATGCAGAACTTCAACCGCAATTTCTACGATCTCGCGGCGCTCGTGCTGCCGCGCATCGAAGGCCGCCTGACGAACGACGCGCAGCGCAACCTCGCCGCCGTACGCGCCGCGATGCGCGAGGCGCTCGACGAACAGAAGCCGCGCACCGAGCTCGAATCGCAGCGCCTCGCGCTGCAGAAGCTGTCGTTCGACGCCGACATCGTGCTCGACCTGCATTGCGACAGCGACGCGGTGATGCACCTGTATACGAATCCCGATCTGTGGGAAGACGTCGAGCCGCTGTCGCGCTACCTGGACGCGCAGGCGTCGCTGCTCGCGCTGAATTCGGTAGGCAACCCGTTCGACGAGATCCACAGTTTCTGCTGGTCGGATCTGCGCAGCCGGTTCGGCGATCGCTTCCCGATCCCGAACGGTGCGATTTCCGTCACGGTCGAATTGCGCAGCGAGCGCGACGTGTCGTACGAATTCGCGGAGAAGGACTCACAAGCGATCGTCGAATACCTGACCGAGCGCGGCGTCATCGACGGCACGCCGGCACCGCTGCCGCCGCTCGCGCATCCGGCCACGCCGCTCGCGGGCACCGATCCGCTCGTCGCACCGGTGTCCGGCGTGATCGTGTTCCGCACGCCGGTCGGCGCATGGATCGAGGCCGGCCAGGACGTGGCCGACATCGTCGATCCGCTGACCGATCGCGTGATCACGTTGAAGAGCAGCGTGTCGGGCGTGCTGTACGCGCGCCAGATCGTGCGCTTCGCGACCGCCGGGATGGAAGTCGCGCGGATTGCCGGCGCGAACCCGATCCGCACCGGGTCGCTGCTGTCGGCCTGAGTCGCCTCCGGCCCGGGCCGCCTGAACGGCCGGCCCGCGCGCCGCATCGCGACGCGCACCAACGAAATCGCCCGCTTGCGCGGGCGATTTGCTTTTCGGCCTGACGGCATGCCCGGCGACGTGGCCGGGGAGCAGCCGGGCGCAGCGTTCAGAACGCCGGCACGATGGCGCCGCCGAACTTCTGGTCGATGAACTTGCGCACGTCGTCCGATTCATAGGCCGCGACGAGCTTCTTCACCCACGGCTTGTCCTTGTCCTGCGCGCGCACCGCGATCAGGTTCGCGTACGGCCCGCGCAGGTCCTCGATCGCGATCGCATCCTTCACCGGCGTGAGCCCGGCCTTCACCGCGTAGTCGGTGTTGATCGACGCGGCGTCGACATCGGGCAGCGCGCGCGGCAACTGCGCGGAGTCGAGTTCGACGATCTTGATCTTCTTCGGGTTCTCGGCGATGTCGAGCGGCGTCGCGTTCACGCCGTTGCTGCCGACGCCCGGCTTCAGCTTGATCACGCCGTACTTCTGCAGCAGCAGCAGCGCGCGGTTGCCGTTGGACGGATCGTTCTGGATCCCGACCTTCGCGCCGGCCGGCAAGTCCTTCAGCGACTTCAGCTTCTTCGAATAGAAGCCCATCGGCGCCGTGTAGGTCAGCCCGACGTTGACGATCTTGTAGCCGCGCTGCTTGATCTGGCTGTCGAGGAACGGCTGGTGCTGGAAGCCGTTCGCATCGAGGTCGCCCGAATCGAGCGCCGCGTTCGGCTGCACGTAGTCGTTGAATTCGATGACCTTGATCGCGAGCCCTTCGCGTGCGGCGACTTTCGTCACCTCGGTCCAGATCTGCGCGTCGGGGCCGCTCATCGTGCCGATCTTCAGCGTCTGGGAATCGGCGTGCGCGCCGGGCGCGGCAAAGGCCAGCGCCGCGGCAAGCGCGCCGAGGCCGGTCAGGATCGAACGTCGCATGGTGTCCTCTTGTCCCGTGTCGTTGTTGAAGCGCGCATCGTGGCACGGGGCCGGACCGGCACCAACCAAGCTTATTTCATGTGCATATTCCTCACTCCGATCGAATCTCAGGCGGAATCGGTATAACTCCCTGCTGTACAACCGGGCAGAATCCAATGTCGCATCGGCACCACAGATTCGTAATATGACAAGGCTGTCACATTCATTACGTGGCCCGCCGATAAAGTTGCGACCGGTCCGTGAAAGCGCCCATAGAGAGCGCCGGAACCGCAACTGGACACGCCATTTATTCGCTCGGAGAATCCTTTGAACAAGAAACTGTTGACCATCGCCATCCTCGCAGCAACGGCTGGCACGGCGCACGCACAAAGCAGCGTGACCCTGTACGGTGTCATCGATGCCGGTATCAGCTACGTGAACCACAGCAAGACCGCGAACGGCGGCAGCGGCAAGCTGTTCAAGTACGACGACGGCGTGGCCCAGGGCAGCCGTTGGGGCCTGCGCGGCACCGAAGACCTCGGTGGCGGCCTGAAGGCGATCTTCGTGCTCGAAAACGGCTTCAACAGCGGCAACGGCACGATCGGCCAGGGCGGCGCGATCTTCGGCCGTCAAGCGTACGTCGGCCTGAGCCAGGCGCAATACGGCACGGTCACGTTCGGCCGTCAGTACTCGTTCTCGACCGACATCCTCGGCTCGAACTACTCGACGGGCGGCAACACGGTCGCGGGTAACTACGCGTACCACGTGAACGACGTCGACCAGCTCACGTCGAGCCGCATCAACAACTCGGTGAAGTTCCAGAGCGCGAACTACGCCGGCTTCACGTTCGGCGCGTTGTACGGCTTCTCGAACTCGACCGACTTCGCAGGCGCACCGTCGACCACGACGGGCACCACGACGACGGCCGGTTCGTCGCGCGCATACAGCTTCGGCCTGAACTACGCGAACGGCCCGTTCGCGCTCGGCGCCGCCTACACGGACATCCGCTTCCCGAGCCAGTCGACGCCGGCATTCTCGACGTCGATCGCGAACATCGCGCTGACGAACATCCGCGACCTGCGCACGTACGGCGTCGGTGGCCGCTACGTCTTCGGCCCGGCAACGGCATGGCTGCTCTGGACGCGCACGCAGTTCACCCCGATCGCGGCTGGCGCATCGGGCACGTTCTACAACGCGTATGAAGCAGGCGTGAAGTACGCGATCACGCCGGCCCTGTCGGCAGCCGTCGGCTACACGTACACGAACGCCACGCAAAGCGGCAACTCGGCACACTGGAACCAGGGCAACCTCGGCCTCGACTACGCACTCAGCAAGCGTACGGACGTGTACGCGCTGGTCATCGGCCAGAAGGCGTCGGGCAACAACGTGCAGGCGCAGATCGGCTCGAGCACGAGCTACTTCAGCACGTCGGGCAACGGTGCGACGAACCAGATCGCCGCGCGCGTCGGTATCCGTCACAAGTTCTAAAGCATCCGCTTAACTCGTCCGCTCATCGCGCGGATGACGACGGCAAGAAGCGCCCCGCTCCATGCGGGGCGCTTTTTTATGGGCTTTTAAGTTTCGCTTAATTCTGGGCTGAGAGGATGCTCTCACCCCCCCTGTTGGCCGCCTGAGCATCGGCGGCTTCTTTTTTTTGAGACCCACTACGGCACCGCCATCAACTGCCCGCAAGACAGGATCGGAGGCCAAGATGATCGAAGATACCGTTTACAGCCATCTGCACGCGATTCTGACGCGTCAGCATTCGCTACCGGTCCAGAGCTGCCGCGTGTCGGTGGCGATGCAGCGCCCATGGGGCCGCCCGTACCGGCTCGTCGAATGGACGATGCATCTCGACGCGCCCGCGCGGCGCCAGATCGTGCCGGCCGAATCGACCGACGAAGAGATCGCCGAGGTCGTCGCGTCGCACGTGCCGGGCCGCCTGTACGGCGACGGCCAGCTGCAGTTCTGACTTCCCCTCGTTACGCCTGGTTACGCCTCGCTACCCGTCACTGCCCGCAGCGCGGCCGGCCCGCACGCATCGTGCGGCACTCGGTCTCGTTTGACGCGGCAACGAAGTCTGCTACGCTGCGCGTTTTCGTCCACGCACCATACGATGGAAAACGCATTCAACGAACGCGGCGTGATGGTCACGCGCAACGGCCTGTCGGCTGCCGGGCAGGTCTTCCCGCTGCGTGACATCCGCAACGTCGACGTCGTCAAGATCCCGAAGAATCGCCTCGTGCCGTCGCTGATCTCGCTGATCGGCGTGGTCGCCGCCATCGCCGGCGGCATCGGCGGATCGAGCGCCGCGCTGGTCGTCGGCGTGATGCTCGCCGTCGTCGGCTATCTCGCCTGGACCACGCAGGACATCACGTACCGGCTGATGGTCGAGATGCCCGACGGCAAGCGCGAAGCGCTGTCGAGCGTCGACCCCGAATTCGTCGAACGCGTCGCGCAGGTCGTGCGCGAGGCACGGACGGCGACGGCCGCCGGCTGATTTCCGCTGCGCGCGCCGACCACCTACTATGAAATGAGCGGCACGCCGCCGCGTCGTTCGAGGAGGTCGGCATGAACCCCCAATCGCTGTCCGGCATGCTGCGCGCGCAGGAACTGCTGCTCGTCACGATGATCCGCGCACTGCCGCCCGACGCACGCAGCGCGCTCGTCGACCTCTACGCCGAACAGCTCGCGTTCGCCGAACAGGCCGGCTTCGAGGGCCACGGCGATCGCGCGACGCACGACGCGTACATCGCGCATGCGCGCAACCTGTTGATTCGCCTCGAGTCGCTCGCATAGGGCCTCTGCTCACACGCCTATAACGGCCCGCTTCTCCCGAATTTGCCCCCCGCGCGGCGTGTCCGATCCGCGCCGACGGCGCACGTCCGTAGGCCTCGCTTTCCGTTCTTGTATTGATAATAATTCTCATTTACACTGAACGAATTATCAATTCCCTTTCAATTCGCCGTTCGCCGCCTGCCGCGCGCGAACTGGCCAGCCAGGTGAACGCGTCACCCAGCCAGCCTTCGGGCTAGTCATCGTCAATGGGAGACCACCTGTGCATTGCTATCCGCTGGCGCGGCGGCCGATCTGTGCCGCGCTGTTCGGCGCGTTCGGCCTGTCCGCCGCCCCGGCTTACGCCGATTCGTCGCCGCAAGGCGCCAACCCGCCACCTGCCGTGCTGACCACCGCCGCCGCGTCGACGCGCGGCGACGCGGCGCTGCTCGACCCCGTCACCGTCACGGCCACCCGCACCGCCACCGCTGCGAGCCGCACGGCCGCGTCCGTGTCGGTGATCACCGACGACGATCTCGACGAACAGCAGGCCACCAACATCAAGGACGCGCTGCGCTACGAGCCGGGCGTCACGGTGCGCCGCACCGCGTACCGCCCCGGCAGCGCCGCGCTCGGCGGCGGCCGCGACGGCGATTCGAGCATCAACGTCCGCGGCCTCGAAGGCAATCGCGTGCTGCTGATGGAAGACGGCATCCGCCTGCCGAACGCGTTCTCGTTCGGGCCGCTCGAAGCCGGCCGCGGCGACTACGCGGATCTCGACATGCTCAAACGCATCGAGATCCTGCGCGGGCCGGCGTCGGCGCTGTACGGCAGCGACGGGCTGACCGGCGCGGTGAACTTCATCACGAAGGACCCGCGCGACCTGCTGTCGATCTACGGCAAACCCACCTACTTCTCGCTCCGGCCGGGTTACGACTCGGCCGACCGCAGCGTCGGCGCGACGGTGTCGGCCGCGGGCGGCAACGACCGCGTGCAGGGGATGATCATCGCCGACGGCCGGCGCGGCCATGAGGTCGACACGCGCGGCAGCGACAATTCCGCGAGCACGCTGCGCACGACGTCGAACCCGCAGGACGTCTACTCGGAATCGCTGCTCGGCAAGCTCGTGCTGACACCCACCGCGCGCGACACGATCAAATTCACCGCGGAAACCGTGCAGCGCCGCGTGAGCACCGACGTGCTGTCGGCGATCAACCCGCCCGGCACACTCGGTCTCACGACGCACGACCGGCTCGAGCGCAACCGCTTCAGCATCGACTACGACTTCCGCGACGATGCGTTCCGCTGGTTTCAGAACGCACACGTTCAGTTCTACTACCAGGATGCGAAGCAGGATCAATACGCGTTCGAGACGCGCGGCGCGCCGCTGAAATCGCGCTCGCGCGACAACCAGTACCAGGAGCGCACGTTCGGCGGCGCCGCGTTCGCCGAAAGCGGCTTCTCGACGGGCCCGCTCGCGCACAAGCTGCTGTATGGCGTCGACGGCAGCCTGTCGCGCGTGACGAACCTGCGCGACGGCACGGTGCCGGGCGTCGGCGAGGCGTTCCCGAACAAGGCGTTTCCCGATACCGACTACACGCTGTTCGGCGCATTCGTGCAGGACCAGGTCGGCTATGGCCGCCTGCTCGTCACGCCGGGGCTGCGCTTCGACACGTACCGGTTGAGCCCGACGCGCAACGATCCGCTGTTCACCGGCACCGCGGTGTCGACGAGCGCGAACGAAGTGTCGCCGCGCGTCGCGGTGCTCTACGAGATCACGCCCGCGCTGATTCCGTATGCACAGTACGCGCACGGCTTCCGCGCGCCGACGCCCGACCAGGTGAACAGCAGCTTCTCGAACCCGGTGTACGGCTACACGTCGATCGGCAATCCGAACCTGAAGCCCGAAACCAGCGACACGTTCGAAGCCGGCCTGCGCGGCAAGTCCGGCACCGGCTACGGCGTCGTGCGCTACAGCGCGGCGGCGTTCACGGGCCGCTACCGCAACTTCATCGCGCGCACGACGATCGCGGGCAGCGGCCGGCCAACCGACCCGTTCGTGTTCCAGTACGTGAACTTCGCCGACGCGCGCATCCACGGCCTCGAAGGCCGCGCCGAATGGATCATGCCGAACGGCATCACGCTGAAGACCGCGATGGCGTTCACCAGGGGATCGACACGGAACGACGGCGCGGCGAGCCAGCCGCTGAACACGGTCAATCCGTTCTCGGCGGTGTTCGGCGTGCGCTACGAACCCGGCGAACGCTGGTTCGTGCAGACCGACCTGCTGTTCCAGGCCGCGAAACGCGACAAGGACATCGACAAGTCCGACTGCTCGAACAAGGCGTGCTTCGCGCCGCCGTCGTCGTTCGTCGTCGATCTGCGCGGCGGCTACCGCTTCAACAAGCATGTGAGCGCGACGATCGGCATCCGCAACCTGTTCGACCGCAAATACTGGAACTGGTCGGACGTGCGCGGCATCGCCGCCGATTCGCAGGTGCTCGACGCGTATACGTCGTCCGGCCGCACCGTCGCCGTCAGCATGAAAGTGGATTTCTGATGCGCGCGATCGCGCGTTCCTGCCCAACCGTTACTTGAAGGAGTCCGACATGATGCATTCCGCCCTTCCCGGCCAGCCGGCCACGCCGGCCCGCGCGTCCGCCGCGTTGCGCGACGCATTCGTCAAGCTCAAGGCCGAGCGCCAGCTGCGCAACCGCGACGTCGCGCAGGCGCTCGGCGTCAGCGAAGGCGAGGCGCTCGCCGCGTTCGTCGGCCAGCACGTGGTGCGGCTCGACGCGCGCTTTCCGGCGATGTTCGAGGAAATGCCGCGCCTCGGTCGCGTGATGGCGCTCACGCGCAACGACACGGCCGTCCACGAGAAGGACGGCGAATATGCGCAGATGAGCCACGACGGCCCGGTCGGCCTCGCGCTCGGCGACATCGACCTGCGCATCTTCTACCGTCACTGGGCGTCCGCGTTCGCGGTGCACGACGAGACCGCGCACGGTCCGCTGAAGAGTTTGCAGTTCTTCGACGCGCAGGGTCATGCGATCCACAAGGTCTACCTGCGCGCGCACAGCGATCACGCGGCGTACGACGCGTTCGTCGAACGCTGGCGCGCGGCGTCGCAGGAGCCGGGGCTCGACGTCGTGCCCGCCGCACCGAAAACGCCCGAGCGTGCCGATACCGGAATCGACGTCGCGGGCTTTCGCGCCGCGTGGGACGCGATGACCGACACGCACCAGTTCTTCGGCATCACGCAGCGCTTCGGCGTGAGCCGTATGCAGGCGCTGCGCCTCGCCGATCCGCGGTACGCGTATCCGGTCGAGGCGACGCGCGCGCTGCGTCACGTGCTCGAACGGGCCGCGAGCAGCGGCCAGCCGATCATGGTGTTCGTCGGCAATGCAGGGATGATCCAGATCCACACGGGCCCCGTCGCGAACGTGCGCGAGGTCGGCGCATGGATCAACGTGCTCGACCCGGGCTTCAACCTGCACGTGCGCGAGGACCTGATCGCCGCCGCGTGGGTCGTGAAGAAGCCGACGAGCGACGGCATCGTCACGTCGCTGGAGTTGTTCGACCGGCAGGGCGACCATGTCGCGCTGCTGTTCGGCGAACGCAAGCCCGGCAAGGTCGAACGCGACGACTGGCGCGCGCTCGTCGCGACGCTGCCGTCGGCGGCGCGCGGAGACGCGCGGTGAGCGCGCGATCGTTCCTGCCGCGACGCCGCGTCGTGCTCGCGAGCGCGGTGGCCGGTGCGCTCGCGGGCGCGCTGCCGGGCCGCGCGCGCCCGCAAGCCGCGCAGAAGCGCATCGTCGTGATCGGCGGCGCGCTCGCGGAAACCGCGTTCGCGCTCGGCGGCGCCGACGCGCGCGGCTACCGGCTCGTCGGCACCGACACGACCTGCACGTATCCGGACGCCGCGAAGCGCCTGCCGAAGGTCGGCTACCAGCGCGCGCTGTCGTCCGAGGGGCTGCTGTCGCTGCGGCCCGATCTCGTGCTCGCGTCGGCGGAGGCCGGCCCGCCCGCCGCGATCGCGCAGGTGAGAAGCGCGGGCGTCGCGGTCACGACGTTCGACGAGCGGCACGACGTCGATTCGGTGCGCGCGAAGATCACCGGCGTCGCGCAGGCGCTCGGCGTGCGCGACGCGGGCACCGCGCTGCTGCAACGCTTCGATCGCGACTGGCAGGCCGCGCGCGACGCGGTCGCCGCGCGCGTGCCCGGCGGCGCGCAGCCGCCGCGCGTGCTGTTCGTGCTGAACCATACCGGCAACCAGGCGCTCGTCGCCGGCCAGCGCACGGCCGCCGACGCGATGCTCCGCTACGCGGGCGCGCGCAATGCGATGCAGGGTTTCGATCACTACAAGCCGCTGACGACCGAGGCGCTGGCCGCCGCCGCCCCCGACATCGTGCTGATCTCCGACGAAGGGCTCGCGGCGGTCGGCGGCCGCGCCGCGCTGCTCGCCGCGCCAGGCTTCGGCGCGACGCCGGCCGGCCGCGCGCGGCGCGTCGTGTCGCTCGATGCACTGTTCCTGCTCGGCTTCGGTCCGCGCCTGCCGCTCGCCGTCACGACCCTGCACCGGCGCCTGTCGGATGCGCTCGCCTGATTCCGGAGCGTCCCGATGCCTGTTCATGCTTCGCCTTTCCCCGCGCGGTCGCACGTATCGCGTGCCGGCGCCGCGCGCGTCGGCGCGTCGCGCCGCCTCGTACCGTTCGCGCTGGCCGCGCTGGCCGCGCTCGTGTGTGTCATGTCCGTCATCGCGCTGTGCGTGGGCGCGTACCGCATTCCGTTCGCGGAAGCGTGGGCCGCGCTGAGCGGCGACCCGGCCGCCCGGCAGGCGCGCGCGGTGCTGTTCGACATCCGCGCGCCGCGCGTCGTGCTCGCGCTGCTGGTCGGCGGCGGCTTCGGCGCGGCCGGCGCCGCGATGCAGGCACTGTTCCGCAATCCGCTCGCCGACCCGGGGCTCGTCGGCGTGTCGAGCGGCGCGGCGCTCGGCGCAACGACGACGATCGTGCTCGGCCCCGCGCTGTTCGCCGCGCACGCGAGCGCGGCCGTGCTGCCCGTCGCCGCGTTCGCCGGCGCGCTCGCGGTCGCGGCGCTCGTCTACCGGCTCGCCGCGTCGCGCGGCCGGCTCGCGCTGCCGCTGCTGCTGCTCGCCGGCATCGCGATCAACGCGCTGGTCGGCGCGGCGATCGGATTGCTCACGTTCATCGCCGACGATGCGCAGTTGCGTTCGCTGACGTTCTGGAGCCTCGGCAGCCTCGGCGGCGCGCAATGGTCCGCGCTGGCGGCCGTCGCGCCGTGCGTCGCGATCGGCTGCGTGCTGCTCGCGCGCGACCGTGACGCGCTCAACGCATTGCAGCTCGGCGAAACCGAGGCGCTGCACCTCGGCGTGCCCGTGCAGCGGCTCAAGCGGCGCGTGCTCGTCGCGGTCGCGCTCGCGGTCGGCGCGCTCGTGTCGTGCGCGGGCATCATCGGTTTCATCGGCCTCGTCGCGCCGCACTGCGTGCGCCTCGCGTGCGGCCCCGACCAGCGCGTCGTGCTGCCCGGCGCCGCATTGCTCGGCGCGCTGCTGACACTCGCCGCCGATCTCGCCGCGCGTACCGTCGCCGCGCCCGCCGAGATTCCGCTCGGCGTGCTCACCGCACTGCTCGGCGCGCCGTTCTTTCTCGCGCTGCTGTGGAAAAGCCGCGGCGCGCTCGGCGGCTGATCCTTCATGCACCCATCATGCTGACTGCCCATCATCTCGACGTCGCCCGCCGGCACCGCGCCGTTCTGCACGACCTGTCACTGTCGATCGAACCCGGCCGCGTGACCGCGCTGCTCGGCCGCAACGGCGCGGGCAAGAGCACGCTGCTGAAGACCCTGGCGGGCGAACTGACCGGCAGCGTCGCGCCGAACGGCGTGCGCGTGACCGGCGACATCACGCTGAACGGCGAACCGCTCGCGCACATCGACGCGGCGCGGCTCGCGTGCCTGCGCGCCGTGCTGCCGCAGGCCGCGCAACCGGCGTTTCCGTTCAGCGTCGACGAAATCGTGCTGCTCGGCCGCTATCCGCATGCGCGGCGCGGCGGCGCGCGGCACGTGATCGCGCATCGCGATCGCGACATCGCATGGCAGGCGCTCGAACGCGCGGGCGCCGACGCGCTCGTCGGCCGCGACGTGACGACGCTGTCGGGCGGCGAGCTCGCACGCGTGCAGTTCGCGCGTGTGCTCGCGCAGTTGTGGCCGGACGACGACGCGGAGCCGGGCCCACGCTACCTGCTGCTCGACGAGCCGACCGCCGCGCTCGATCTCGCGCACCAGCACCGGCTACTCGATACCGTGCGCACGGTCGCGCGCGAGTGGCGGCTCGGCGTGCTCGCGATCGTCCACGATCCGAACCTCGCCGCGCGGCACGCGGATACGATCGCGATGCTCGCGGACGGCACGATCGTCGCGCAGGGTGCGCCGCGCGACGTGATGACGCCCGGCCATATCGCGCAGTGCTACGGATTCGCCGTGAGGATGGTGGAAACGGGCGACGGGGCGCCGCCGCTCATGGTGCCGGCGTAGAACACGTCGTCCAGCCATATCGCGCAGTGCTACGGGTTCGCCGTGAGGATGGTGGAAACGGGTGACGGGGCGCCGCCGCTCATGGTGCCGACGTAGAACACGCGTATCGTCGCGTCCGCGCGGCACCCTCGCTCAACGCTCAACGCTCGACGTCCGCGACACCGAACGTGCGCATCTTCCACCCGAGCCGTACGGCCAGCATCCGCATCGCGAAGCCCGCCGCCAGCGCAACCGCCGTCGCGAACCCCGCGTCGATGCCGAGATGCTGGATCCCAACGTACAGCGTACCCGTGAAGAACGCGACGCTCGCATACAGTTCCTCGCGCAGGATCAGCGGCATCTCGTTGCACAGCAGGTCGCGCAGCATCCCGCCGCACACGCCGGTGATCGCACCGGCCAGCACGACGATGATCGGCGCGGTGCCCGTCGACGCGCCGATGTCGCAGCCGATGATCGTGAACGCCGCGAGGCCGATCGCGTCGACGGTGACGAACAGCGTCTTCATGCGCGCGACGTGCCGCGCGGCCCACGACGCGACGGTCGCCGCGGCGAGCGTGATCACGAGGTACTCGGGATGCGCGATCCAGCCGAGCGGATAGTGGCCGAGCAGCACGTCGCGCACGGTGCCGCCGCCAAGCGCCGTGACCGCGCCGACGAGCGCGAGCCCGAAGCGGTCCATCCCGCGCCGCATGCCCATCAGCGCGCCCGACATCGCCTCCGCGACGATCGCGATCAGATAAAGCGTATGCATCGCGCGCCTCAGTCTTCGGTACGGAACAGGTCGAGCACGCGTTCGCGCTCGGCCGCGTCGACGGCGGCCGGCGTCGGCTCGCCGGGCATGCCGCGCCCGTCCGGCGCATCGGACGCCGACGCACCGCCACAGGCAAAACGGCTGCGGATGAACGGCGGCATGTCGGCGGTGCAGGTGCCGCGCGTGTATTCGGCGTACACGAAATCGCCGTCGACGAGCGCGACGTCCTGCGGCGGCGTCGCATCGACCGGCGTGCGTCCGTCGACGGCCGTCTTCATGTAGTCGAGCCAGACCGGCAGCGCGAGCGTCGCGCCGGTCGCGCGCCCCATCGTGCGCGGCGTGTCGTAGCCGAGCCACGCGACCGCGACGATGCCCGACGAATAGCCGGCGAACCACGCGTCCTTCGAGCCGTTCGACGTGCCCGTCTTGCCGGCCGCGTCGTCGCGGCGCAGCGCGAGCGCGCCGCGCGCGGTGCCGGCCCGCACGACGTCGCGCAGCATGCTGTCCATCACGAACGCATTGCGCGCCGACACGACGCGCGTGCCTTCAGGCGTCGTCGCCTCGTACATCGCACCGCCATGACGCTGCTTCACCGACAGGATCAGCCGCGGCACCATCCGCATCCCGCCGTTCGCGAACACGCCGTACGCGCTCGCGAGTTCGAGCGGCGTCACGGCGCCCGCGCCGAGCGCGAGCGGCAGCGACGCCGGATTGCGCCGCGCGTCGAAACCGAAGCCCACCGCATGCTGCTGCACGTAGCGCGCGTCGGCCGCCTGCATCAGGTTGACCGCGACGAGGTTCTTCGAGCGCACGAGCCCGCGCCGCACCGGGATGAAGCCCTCGTAGCGGTTGCCGAAATTGCGCGGACGCCACGGCCGCGCGCCGGTTTCCGCATGCGTGAGCGTGCGCTGCGTATCGTCGACCAGCACGCCCGGGAAGTAGCCCTTCTCCAGCGCCGCCGAATAGACGAACGGCTTGAAGCTCGACCCCGGCTGGCGATACGCCTGCAATGCATGGTCGAACACGTTGCGGCCGAAATCCGCGCCGCCGACGAGCGCGAGCATGTCGCCCGTCGCCGCATCCAGCGACACGAGCGCGCCTTCGAGCCCGTTGCGCGCATCGCGCTTGCCGGGCTGGCGGCGCAGCGTACGCCCGAGCGCGGCCTCGGCCGCGCGCTGGTCGCGCATCGAGATCGTCGTCGTCACGTCGAGGCCGAGCGTATAGGCGTCGTCGTGAAAGCGCTCGACCATCATCCGGCGCGCGCGCTCCGCGACGTACGGCGCCGCGACGATGCCGGGCGGCGGCGTGGTCGCCAGCACGATCGGCAGGTCGAGCGCCGCGCGATAGGTCGCCTCGTCGAGTTCGCCGAGCGCATGCATGCGGCCGAGCACGTAGTTGCGCCGCGCGGTCGCGCGCGCCGGATTGACGACTGGGTTGAACGCGGACGGCGCCTTCGGCAATCCGGCGAGCACGGCCGCCTCGCCCGCGCTCAGCGCGTCGAGCGGCTTGCCGAAATACACGTTCGCGGCCGCCGCGAAACCGTACGCGCGCTCGCCGAGATAGATCTGGTTCATGTACAGATCGAGCAGCTTGTCCTTGCCGTATTCGCGCTCCAGCTTGATGGCCATCAGGATCTCGGCAAGCTTGCGGCTCAGCACCTTGTCGCGCGTCAGGTAGAAATTGCGCGCGACCTGCATCGTGATCGTGCTGCCGCCCTGCCCCGGCTGCCCGGTCACGACGTTCGCGAAGGTCGCGCGCGCGAGGCCGCCGACGTCGATCGCGCCGTGCTGGTAGAACTTCGCGTCCTCGGCCGCGAGCAGCGCGTGGCGCATCAGCGGCGGAATGCGTTCGAGCGGCACGAACTCACGGCGCTCGACGCCGTACTCGGCCAACAGGTCGCCGTCGCGCGAGAAAATCCGCAGCGGCAGCGCGGGACGGTAGGCGGCCAGATGTTCGACGGACGGCAGTTGCGTCCAGATGCGGTGAATCGTCCATGCGCCGATGCCCGCGCTCGCGAGCGTCAGGCCGAGCAGCGCGCCCGCGAGCATGCGCCATGCTCGCGGGCGGCGTGGCGGTGCGGACGGCGGCGATGGGTTGGCGGTGGGGTCGGTCATGTCGGGCTCCTTCTTCAGTGCCGCGACGGCCGGCGCGCGAGCGGCGCCGATCGTCGCGAAAGGCGCGCATTGTCGAAGGGATGGCGCGAAACCGGAACATTCTTCAGCCAAAGTTTGGCTGGCTAAATTTTATTTAGGAAAGCGCGCCGGAGCCGCTCGCGCGGTGCATGCGGACCTGTGGCATGTCGTCACGGCCGAGCGCACCGGGCGCGCGAGCCGGTTCGCTTGTACCATCGTCGGATGTTCGATCGATACCTCGACCTGTGGGACCTCATTCCCGACGGCGGCCCGATCCTGACCGCGAGCGGCGGCCTGTTGCCGGTCGTCTGGCGCACACGGCCGGCAATGCTGAAAGTCGCGACCTGCGACGAAGAGCGTCGCGGCAATGCGCTGATGACCTGGTGGAACGGGGATGGCGCCGCGCGCGTGTGGCTGCACGACAGCGACGCGGTGCTGCTCGAACGCGCGCAGCCGGCGCCGACGCTCACCGGCCTGTCCGCCGCGGGACACGATGACGACGCGATCCGGATCGCATGCCGCGTGGTCGCGCGGCTGCATGCGCATCGCGCACCGGCTCCGCCCGCGGTCGTGCCGCTGCCCGACTGGTTCCACGCGCTGCTGTCGCACGACACGGACGACGACGTGCTGCGGCGTTCGGCCGAGACGGCGCACCGGCTGCTGGCCGTGCCGCCCGTCGATGACGTCGTGCTGCACGGCGACATCCATCACGGCAACCTGCTGTATTTCGGCGATCGCGGCTGGCTGGCGATCGACCCGAAGGGGCTGCGTGGCGATCGCGCGTTCGACTACGCGAACCTGTTCTGCAATCCCGCGCACGAGATCGCTGTGGATCCCGCGCGCTTCGAGCGTCGCGTCGTGCTCGTTGCGGATGCCGCACAGCTCGACCGGCGGCGGTTGCTGCAATGGATTCTCGCGTGGTCGGGCTTGTCGGCGGTATGGCTGATGGACGACGAACTGCCGCCCGATACGAGGCTGGAGGTCGCGAGGCTGGCCGCGAACGCGCTGGGTCTGTAGTGCACGAGCACACTGCCGCGCCGGCCGCATCGCATCGCGTGGCCCGAAAAAATGTCAGCGTCAGATCGGCGAGTTGACTCGTGCGAATGTCATCGGTCAACCGGGGCGCGTCGATCGCCGCATCAACCGATTCACACCCCATACGATCAGACCCGCGATCCCAAGGCAAACACCGAGAACGAGAAGGAGCCCGACTCCTTCAACATCATCGGCATGTGCGATCGTGTCGACTCCGAAAAGCGCCATCACCGATTCGATGGTTGACGGAATCGACGTCTCGATTGGAAGTCGGACGAACCAGCGCGCGAGCAGCGCGCCAAGAGCGCCCGTTACAAGAAAATTGATGCTGAAGCGGACCGCTTTCATTACCTGACCTCGACGATTCCATATGCCTTGATGGCGGTGCCCGGAATCGGAACCGTTGCGCCGTGCGCGCAAAATCATGGAGCCGTCCCAAGCGACCGCCAGTCTGTCTGTCGACAATGTAATAGAGGCCACGCGGTAGCGGGCCTGATTTCGGTTTAGCGATCGACTCTGCTTCCGCTCGATTCCTTGCTCCATCCGGCGCTTCTTCGCGTCCGCAAAACGTGTCAATCTGTTTCCGGACGGGTCACAGGTCACAATGAAAAAAACCGCCGGCTTGCACCGGCGGGCTTTCGTATCCGACTTGCGCGGTGGCGCGTTAACGCGCCGGATTCAGCGTCAGGTTCATGTGACGGTTCACATCCTTGTACAGCAGGTAACGGAAGCGGCCGGGGCCACCCGAATAGCAAGCCTGCGGACAGAACGCGCGCAGCCACATGAAGTCGCCCGCTTCCACCTCGACCCAGTCCTGGTTCAGGCGATAGACGGCCTTGCCTTCGAGCACGTACAGGCCGTGCTCCATCACGTGCGTCTCGGCGAACGGAATCACGCCGCCCGGCTCGAAGGTCACGATGTTCACATGCATGTCGTGACGCATGTCGCTCATGTCGACGAAGCGCGTCGTCACCCACGCGCCGTTGGTGCCCGGCATCGGGATCGGCTCGACGTCCTGCTCGTTGGTCACGAACGCTTCCGGCAGCGGAATGCCGTCGACGACCTGGTAGTGCTTGCGGATCCAGTGGAAACGCACGGCGGCATCGCTGACGTTGTGCAGCGTCCAGTCGGCGCCCGGCGGAATGAACGCGTAGCCGCCCGGCTTCAGCGTGTGCTGCTTGCCCTGCAGCGTCAGCTCGGCCTCGCCCTCGACGACGAACAGCACGGCTTCGGCGTTCTTGTCCTGCTCGGGCTTGTCGCTGCCGCCGCCCGGGTTCACTTCGACGATGTACTGCGAGAAGGTTTCGGCGAAACCCGACAGCGGACGCGCGATCACCCACAGGCGCGTGTTGGTCCAGAACGGCAGCCAGCTCGTGACGATGTCGCGCATCACTCCCTTCGGAATGACCGCATACGCCTCGGTGAACATCGCGCGATCGGTCAGCAGATCGGTCTGCGGCGGGTGGCCGCCATGCGGCGCGTAATACGTTGTCTTAGACATAAAGCATCCAGGCAATGGGTTGGTCCGGCCCCGGGTCGCAACGGCAGGCGCGGCACGCGCGTGGGGCACGCATGCGGCGGCGGGACATCGTTGCCGGGGTGGCTTGAAAGCGCGGGCGCCTTCGTTCGGTCGGCCAGGCTTCGCGACGGGTCCGCCCGGTTCAGCGGGCGGGGCGCCCCATGCTTGCGGGTCCGGCGGCCGGGCCGCGGACACTCGGGGTGATGCGGCGGGGCACGGGGGACGGCACGGTTCGATTCCGTACGCGGGCAGCGTTGACGATAGCGAAGTCGATCCTGATCGACCAATTAAATGTTGCGATGCCATCCATTCGATTTCCCACTACCCGCCGCGGTGCGCGACGGTCGGCGAACGCGTGTCGCGGATGCGTCGGCGCATGAGGGAAATCCTGATGACCGGACGCCAGCGCGTCGATCAGCAATATCGAAACGGGGTCGGCCGAACCTGCCCGGCTGCATGTCGATGCAACGGAAGATGCCGTCTACAAGCGGGAAAAGTCAGGCGGGAGAGAGGCGCCAACCCGTCGAACGAGGCTGGGCATGAACTGCCGAAGGGGAGAAGGTGCCGGTCTTGCCGGCGACGGCCGCCCGGCTGAAGCTGCCGGGCCGGCTGTCGGAGGGTGCCACCGCGTCGGGCGCGCCGGTGCGCGAACCGCGCACCGTGCCGCGCCCGCGGGGATCAGTCCCAGTCGCGGTGATGGCGATGCTTGCGGTGACGATGGCCGCGATCGCCATAGTCGCCGCGGTCGTACGAGTTGCGCGACAGGTTGCCGCCGAGCGCCGCGCCGGCGCCGCCGCCGACGGCTGCGCCCAGCAGGCCGCCCGTGCGGCCGCCCATCGCGTTGCCGGCCGCGGTACCCGCGCCGCCGCCGAGTGCGCCGCCGATGATCGCGCCGGTGCGTTCGCGACGGTTCGACGTCACGGCACCACCCGCGCCGCCGCCGATCGCGCCGCCGATCACGGAGCCCGTGCTGCCGCCGACCGCGCCGCCGACCGCTGCGCCGGCAACCCCGCCGAGCGCGCCGCCAAGCGCGTTGTTCATGTCACCGGCCATTGCCGGCAGTGCGGTCGCGCCGGTCAGCACGGCGACGACGAGAGTGGGGGCGATTTTCTTCCACATTCCCGTATTCTTCCTTGTTCGCAATCTGGTTATTAAAGGTCCGCTCGTTACGACGATCTGAATCGATCGACGTCGATGCCGGCATTGTGCCGAATCCCGGACCAATTCATTTCAATGAGCTTGCGGCGAAGAATAGCATCGGTCGCGCCCCCTTGCCGTCGACATTCTGGTAACAAGTTGTTTACCGCAACGGGACCGGAAAAGGTTGCCGAAAACCGCCTGCAAAGCCCGCCGGTACGGGCTCCGGCCGTGGGCCGGCCGCACTCGAAGGAGGTGCCGGAAGCGCCCGTCGCGCGGGTTCGGACACACGTGGCAACACATCGCGGGTGCGCCACGAGCCGGCCGGGATCGACCGGGCCATCCAGGACGAACGAGGGTCAGTACACGCCCGGCAACAGCCGCCACGTGCGCGCGCAGTACGCGTCGTATTCGGCGCCGAATTGCGCGCGCAGCAACGCTTCCTCGGAACGGATGCGGGCGACCAGCGGGATCATCGTCAACGCGACGAGCAGCAGCCCGATGCCCGAGCGGAACGCGCACGCCCAGCCGGCCGCATTGACGAGCAGGCCGAGATAGCTCGGGTTGCGAATTCTCCGATAGATACCGTCCGTCACCAGCGTGTGGCCCGGCTGGATCGCGACGAGCCCGCTGAAGCGCTTGCCGAGCACGAACACGGGCCAGATGCGCAGCACGCCGCCCGCGACGTACAGCACGACGCCGGTCCAGCGCACCGTGTCGCCGCCGAAGGTCCATACGTCGAGCCGGTCGGTCAGCGCGGGCAGGTATGCGAGCAGGAACCCGCTGGCCGCAAAGGCCGCGAGCACCCAGCGGTTGTCGCGGTTCTCGCGTTCGCCGGCGCTCAGGTTGCCTTCGGTGAACAACGCGGCGACGGCCAGCGCGAGCGTCGCGACGGCAATGACGGTCAGTTGCGGATGCGAGAAGAAGGCGGCGAACCCGCCGATGCCGAGCACGGCGAGCCCGAGATAGACGAGCGTGGAGACGCTCGCCACGATTGCGACCTTGCGCGTAACGGCCATGGCTGCCTCGCCGGAGTGGGCTTTCCTGTGAAGTATAGGAACCCGGGCGGGCCATGCGCACGCGCGCCGTCATGCGGCGCGCGAGTCGTCCGTGCGGGAAGCGGCGGCCAAGCGTCGAACGACGGGGCCGCTCGACGTGCGGGCGGCGCCCGCGCCTGCCGCCCGGTCAGCGAATGCGGAAGTTGCCGCCGATGCCGACGCTGACGGGCGGTGCGTAATAGGCCGGCGCATAGCCGTAGTAGGCCGGCGCGGGCGCGTAGTAGCCGTAAGGCGGCGCGACATAGCAGCCGGACAGGCCGCCGATCAGCGCAAACGTGATGAGGATTTTGTACATGACTCGATTCCCGGCGAAGAGGGCACGTTGCATCTCGCGAAAACCGCGCCGTCGCAGCCTGCGACGGCCGGCGCGGAAGAGACAACCGGCCCTTCCCGTCGCTCGATGCGGCAATGCGCGGAGTCTAGCGCCGGGGCCACCGGGACACGTTTCGCGAGCGGTTACACGTGTTACGTGGTGTGACCGCTGAAACAGGCGCGCACGGCGTCGCGGCACGCGCCCGCTGGCGCCGCCCGAACCACGCGCCGTCTGCGCGTTACACGAAACGCGCGCGGATCCGCTCCGCGATCGATTCGAGCGTCGCCGCATCGGCGATGTCGCGCGCGTGCATCCGCAGCTCGACGCCTTCCCAGCGCGGAATCACGTGGAAATGCACGTGCGGGACCGTCTGGCCCGCCGCCGCGCCGTTGAACTGGCCGATGAACACGCCGTCCGGCCCGAGCGCCGCGCGCACGGCCGCCGCGACGCGCTGCGTCATGCGGATACCGGCCGCGGCCGCGTCGCCGGACAGCTCGAAGATCTGCGCGGCCGGCTCCTTCGGGATCACGAGCACGTGACCGTCGGCCTGCGGCATGAGATCCATGATCGCGAGGGTCGCGTCGTCTTCGGCGACCTTCACGCACGGCAGTTCGCCGCGCAGGATTCGGGCGAACGGGTTGTTGTTGTCGTAGGACATGGGCGTTTTCCGATGTTTGCGATTGCGGTTTGACTGGGAACGATGCCGGACGATTATCGGCCGACGGCGGTCCGGATTTCAACTTGTCAGGCCGTGTCGCCATGGCGGCGAACAATGCGCGCCGACTCGCGTGCAATGCCCGTCGCCGGATGGAATATCCGGCCGTCGCGATCCGTTTATTTCGAGTGCGGACTCGCACGTCAGGACCGCGGATCCGCGCCGGACATCCGCGCGCTGCGCAGGCCGGCAGCCGGGATGACTGCTCGCGATCATCAACCGGAGTCATGCCATGGACCCTCTCCCCTCCTGTCGTTCGCCCGCCCCGCCCGTGTTTGCCGTTCATCCGCCGATCCTCGCCCACGCCTGCCGCACGATGGCGCGCACGCTATGCCGCGCGGCTTGCGGCGCGGGACTGATCGCGTTGTCGTCGGCTTTCGCGTGGGCCGGCGGCGGCAATTCGATCCTGCCGGTCTCGTCGGTCACGGCGTCGACCGTGCCCGCCAACGGCGACGTCAATCCGTACGGCATCGCGTTCGTGCCGCGCGGCGTGCCGAGCTGGAGCACGCTGAAACCGGGCGACGTCGTCGTATCCAACTTCAACGCGGCATCGAACACGCAAGGCACCGGCACGACGGTCGTCAAGCTGTCGCCCGGCAAGACGCCGGCAACGTTCTTCCAGGGCAGCAATGTCGGCCTGACGACCGCGCTCGCGGTGCTGCGCAGCGGCTTCGTGCTGGTCGGCAACGTGCCGGCGCCGGACGGCAAGACCGTGGTCCCCCCGGGCTCGCTGCTCGTCATCGGTCCGCAAGGCAATCTCGTCACGCAACTGTCGAGCAGCACACTGCTCGACGGACCGTGGGACATGACCGTGATCGACCGCGGCCAGCGCGTGACCGCGTTCGTGTCGAACGTGCTGAACGGGACGGTCGCACGGATCGAGCTGATGATCGGCAGCGACGGCGTCAGGATGCTGCCGGGCTCGCAGATCATCGCATCGGGCTACGTGAACCGGACCGATCCCGCTGCGCTCGTCGTCGGCCCGACCGGCCTCGCGTACGATCCCGACATCGACGTCCTGTATGTCGCCTCGACCGGCGACAACGCGGTGTTCGCGATCCAGAATGCCGCGACGACGAATCGCAACAGCGGCGTCGGACGGATGATCTACTTCGATGCGGCTCACCTGCACGGCCCGCTCGCGCTGGCGCTCGCGCCGAACGGCCATCTCGTGACCGCGAACGGCGACGCGGTCAACCCCGACCCGCTGCAACCGAGCGAGATCGTTGAATTCACGGTGGACGGGCGCTTCGTCGCGCAGATGCAGGTCGATACCGTGCCGGGCGCGGCATTCGGGCTCGCGTTCGGGCGCGGCAGCAAAGGCCAGCCGGAATTCGCGGCCGTCGACGACAACACGAATACCGCGACGGTCTGGACACTGCGTTCGGACAACGGCAACGCACAATGACGCATCCCGCGAACGGGCCGCGTGCGGCCCGTTCGAACCTGCGCGATCGACACATGCGATTCGCAGACGCCGGGCACCATGCCGCCTGACCGACGCCGCCCGGCGTCACCCGCCCCCACGATTGCCACCGCTCGCGCGAACCTGCGACACTGCCGGATCGTTGCCATCGTTGCCGGCCGGCACGCCACCGAGGACGCTCGCGCATGACGATCCCCTTCAAATCGCTGATCCTGCGCGGTGCCGCCGTCGCGCTCGTCGCCGCGGCCGGCTACACCGGCTACATGCTGTCGCGGCTCGCGCCCATCGCGACGGGCTATGCCGCGAAGGCGCTGTGTTCGGGCGTGTTCGTGTCGGGCCGTCCGGCCGCGTCGGTGATCGACGTCGACATCATGGCCGGCGTGCATCCGCTGCTGAAGCTGGTGCGTCCGTCGATCGATCCCGAGCATCATCGTGCCGTCGCGACCTTCGCCGGGTTCGCGCAACGCGAGGCGGACTTCCGGCCCGGGCTCGGCTGCACGCTCGCGCTCGGACCGTCGCCCGGCGGGCTGCCGGCCGCGCTGCCGCCCGCCACCGATCCGCCGCCCACGCACGAAGCGGCGCCGGCCGCACCGCCCGCCGGCATCGACGCACGCAAGCTGCAGGCCGCGCTCGACCGCGCGTTCGACGAACCCGACCCGGCGCGACCGCGGCGCACCCGCGCGGTCGTCGTGATGTGGCGCGGCCAGGTGATCGCCGAACGCTATGCACCCGGCTTCGCGGCCGACACGCCGCTGCCCGGCTGGTCGATGACGAAGACCGTGACGGCCGCGCTGGCCGGCATGCTCGTCGCGCAGCACAAGCTGTCGCCGGACGCGTCGGCGCTGCTGCCCGAATGGCGCGACAGCGGCGACCTGCGCGCGGCGATTACGCTCGACGAGCTGCTGCGGATGACGAGCGGCCTGCAATTCAACGAGGACTACGACGACCCGCTGTCCGACGTCGCCGTGATGCTGTTCACGCAGCCGGACACCGCGCGTTTCGCGTCGGCCATGCCGCTCGCCGCGCAGCCCGGCACGCAGTGGTACTACTCGAGCGGCACGAGCGCGATCGTCGCGCGCGTGATGCGCGAGGCGATGGGCGGCAGCGAAGGCGACTACCTCGCGTTTCCGCGCCGCGCGCTGTTCGCGCCGCTCGGCATGCGCAGCGCGGTGTTCGAGCCCGATGCGGCCGGCACGCTCGGCAGCGCGTCGTTCATGTATGCGAGCGCGCGCGACTGGGCGCGCTTCGGGGAGCTTCTGCGGCAGGACGGGGTGTGGAACGGGCAGCGGCTGCTGCCGCAAGGCTGGGTGCGCTACCTGACGCGCGCGACGCCGCTGTCGACGCGCCAGGAATTCGGCGCGCATCTGTGGGTGAAGGTGCCGGAGCCGTTCAACGATCGCGATGCGCACGCGAGCCCGCTGCCCGTCGACGCGTTTCATGCGGTCGGCCACGAAGGCCAGTTCGTGAGCGTGGTGCCGAGTCGCGAGCTGGTGGTCGTGCGGCTCGGGCTGTCGCGGCCGGAATCCGCTTGGAATCACGAGGCGTTTCTCGCGCGCGTGCTCGAGGCCGTACCGGCATCGGGCTCGTGACGGCCGCGGCGCGGCGGCGCTGCGGCGGCAAATCACGCCGCCGCGCCGCGCGCGACATGCGATGCGTTACGGGTTCGCGCTGCCCGCGTACTGCTGGAAACCTTCGCGCGTCGCCAGGCGCTCGATGTAGCGCTTCACTGCCGGGAAATCCGGATGCTCGAACGGCGTGCCGAACCAGCGGTTCACCGACAGGCCGATCGGAATGTCCGCGAGCGTGAAGCGATCGCCGGCCACGAACGCGCCGGTCGCTTCGAGCTGCGCGTTCAGTATCTGCATGTGCTTCGTCCAGCCCGCGATCGACTGCGCGATCGCCGCCGGGTCCTGGTGATCGGGCGACTTGCGCACGAGGCCGAGGAACGCGCCGACCCACGAGCGGTTCAGGTCCGTGCCCTGCCAGTCGATCCACTGATCGACCCGCGCGCGCGCCTGCGGCTCGGCCGGATAGAGCGCGTCGCCGCCATAGCGGTTCGCGAGATAGCGGATGATCGTGTTCGACTCCCACAACACGAAGTCGTCGTCCTTGATGACCGGCACGAGGCCGTTCGGATTCAGCGCGAGGTAGGCCGGGTCGTTGGTCGTGCGAAAGCCCGCGCCCCAGTCTTCCTGTTCGAACGGCAGGTTCAGTTCGGTGCACAGCCACAGCACCTTGCGGACGTTGATGGACGGGATCTTGCCGAGGATGTGCAGCATGCAGGCTCCTTGTGAGGTCGAATGCGAAGCGTTCGGGAGGCGCGACACGGCCCGGACGCGCTCCCGTCGAAGTTATACACGAGCCCGCGAGAATCGACAGCGCGTCAGGCGAAATCGCCGTTTCAGGCCGCGCTGCCTCGCTCACATCGGCTTGAGCACCATCAGGAAATAAACGCTCAGCATCGCGAAGAACGCCGGATAGCCGAGCAGCTCCCAGCGCTTCGCATAGCGCCAGTACCGTTCCGGCAGCGCGGCATCGCCGTTCGCATGCGCGAGCTTCGCCATCGCGGCCAGTTCGATCTGCAGCCATACGACCGGCAGCCAGCACGCGCCCGCGACCGCATACAGCACGATCGACGCGACCAGCCACGGCGTCGTCCACGGCCAGCCGGCCGTATGCGCGAGCCACAGCCCGGATGCGGGCTGGAACAGCACGGCCGGCGTCGTGAACCACCAGTCCGCGCGCACGACGAGGCGCGACACGGCGGCAATCGCCGGCACCGAGCGCGTGCGGTTCGCGAAGAACAGGTAGAACGCGGTGCCGAAACCCGTGCCGACCATCAGCACCGAGGACAGGATATGCAGCGTCTTGATCACGAGATAGGTGTTCATGCGTGTTCTTCTGAAAAGAGGATCAACAAGATCGCCAGAATCGGCACGTTCTTGAGCACGGGGCCGAACGGCTCGGCGAGCAGGCCGGGCATCGTGACCGCGATGACGGCCGAATACGCGACGATCAGCGCGCCTTGCGCGGCCCACAGCCGGCGGGACGGCGCGACGACGGTCGCCACGCCGAACGCGAAGTCCAGCGCGCTGGCCGCGTAGAGCGCGATCAGCGCGGGCAGCCCGGTCAGGTGCGCGCGGGCGAGCATCGCGAGGCTGTCGTGCCGCGGATGGATGAACGCGCTGACGATGGCCGTCCAGATCCAGACGATCGCGAGCGCGCCCAGCAGCAGCGGCCGCCGCCACATCGCGAGCGCGTCGCGGCGCAGTGCGGGCGCGTCCGCGCCGATGAAATGCCGCAGCCCGCGCGGCGGCCGGCCGAGCACGGCCGCGAGCGCCGCGGGATCGCCGGTGTTGCCGCCGCGCAGCATCGTCCACGTGTCGCGGGTCAGCATCGCGCCCGGCAGCGCGCCGAGCAGCGCGGCCGCCGCCCCGACCAGCGGGCCCGGCAGCGCGATGCGCGCCGCCTGCGGGAAGCCCAGCGCGGCGCGATAGACGCTCAGCATCTCGCGATACTCGACTTCGTCGCTGCCGACCGCGTCGATGACCGGATTGCCGGCCGCCGGCGCATCGACGAGCCGCGCGACGAGTTCGGCGAGATCGTCGATGTGCACGGGGCGCAGCCGCTGATGGCCGCCCGCCGGCAATGCGTGCACGGGCAGGCTCGCGAGCATCCGGAAGAACCGTGCCGACGTGCCGGAAGCGCCGTAGACGAGCGCCGGGCGCACGATCCGGTAATCGAGCGGCAGCGTCCGCAGGAAGGTGTCGGCTGCGTATTTGCTGGCGAAATACGGCGTGTCGCCGCGCTCGACGCCCAGCGCCGAGATCTGGATCACGCGTCGCACGCGGGCACGACAGCACGCGGTGAAGAGCGCGCAGGGCGCCGCGCGATGCACGGTGTCGAACGTCGCGTCACGCCGGTCCGCAAGGATCCCGACCGCATTGATCACCACGTCGACGCCGTCGAGCCGGGCGAGCCACGCATCGGGATCGACGTCCTTCGTGAAGTCGATCGCGACGTCGTGCGGGCCGACCGCATGCCGCACGCCGCGCAGCACGCGATGGCCGCCGGCTTCGAGCCGCGCGCCCAGCGCCCGCCCGATGAAGCCGTTCGCGCCGCAGACGAGGATGTTCATGTCGCACTCCACGGTGCGGCATGCCGGCGGGTCGATCGCGATGCCCTGTTCATTTTCGCCCTCTATCTACAGTTATTTCTGTAAAGACAGAAATTTCACTTTCAAAAAAAGCGGGCTGCGTGCCCGCACGTCCGGTACCGCTTACTTCGACGACTTGCGCCTGACCGTCTGGCTGATCTTCGCGCCGATGCCGAGCGCCTTCATCAGCGTGTCGGGCTTGAGCCGCAGCATCTCGTCCGACCAGGTCGTGAGCGTCTCGACGAACTGCAGCGTGTCGCGGATGCGCTGTTCGGTTTCGCGGCTCTCGTCGGCGATCTCCGGGCTCGTCAGGCAATCGCGCAGCACCGTGAGCGTCGGTTCGATCTCGCGCTGCCGCCGCCCTTCGACGATCAGCTTGAACAGTTCCCAGATGTCGGTCGACGTCTCGAAATGGTCGCGCCGGTCGCCCAGCACGTGCACGACCTTCGCGAGCCGCCATGCCTGCAGTTCCTTCAGGCTCGTGCTGACGTTGGAACGCGCGACGTTGAGCGTCTCGGCGATCTCGTCGGCCGCAACCGGCCGGCCGGCCAGGTACAGCAGCGCGTGAATCTGCGAGACGGTGCGGTTGACGCCCCAGCGCGAGCCCATTTCGCCCCAGTGGAGGATGAATCGTTCGGCAATCGGTGTGAGTTCCATGTCGGGGAATTTAGTTTTTTCAGTTATTTCTGTCAAGAGAGAAATATCGGGCGGCGACGCGAATGGCTGCCTCGACCGTCCCGCCCGCGGGCGACTGCGACCGCGGCCACGGCTCACCTTTCCCGCCGTTGCGCCCGCTTCCATTACAATGCGCGGGATTTTTCCGATTTCAGGCCGTCCGCGCCTTTCTGACTAGAGGTTCTCCCATGATCATCAAACCGCGCGTGCGTGGCTTCATCTGCGTGACGACTCATCCGGTCGGCTGCGAAGCCAACGTCAAGGAACAGATCGACTACGTGACTTCGCACGGCCCGATCGCCAACGGTCCGAAGAAGGTGCTCGTGATCGGCGCGTCGACCGGCTACGGCCTCGCCGCCCGGATCTCGGCCGCATTCGGCTCGGGCGCGGACACGCTGGGCGTGTTCTTCGAGCGCGCCGGCAGCGAGACGAAGCCGGGCACCGCCGGCTGGTACAACAGCGCCGCGTTCGAGAAATTCGCCGCCGAAAAGGGGCTCTATGCGCGCAGCATCAACGGCGACGCCTTCTCCGACAAGGTCAAGCAGATCACGATCGACACCATCAAGCAGGATCTCGGCAAGGTCGACCTGGTCGTCTACAGCCTCGCGGCACCGCGCCGCACGCACCCGAAGACGGGCGAAACGATCAGCTCGACGCTGAAGCCGGTCGGCAAGTCGGTCACGTTCCGCGGCCTCGACACCGACAAGGAAGTGATCCGCGAAGTGTCGCTCGAGCCGGCGACGCAGGAAGAGATCGACGGCACCGTCGCCGTGATGGGCGGCGAGGACTGGCAGATGTGGATCGACGCGCTCGATGAAGCCGGCGTGCTGGCCGACGGCGCGAAGACGACCGCGTTCACGTATCTCGGCGAGCAGATCACGCACGACATCTACTGGAACGGCTCGATCGGCGAAGCGAAGAAGGATCTCGACAAGAAGGTGCTGTCGATCCGCGACAAGCTGGCCGCGCATGGCGGCGACGCGCGCGTGTCGGTGCTGAAGGCCGTCGTCACGCAGGCGAGCTCGGCGATCCCGATGATGCCGCTCTACCTGTCGCTGCTGTTCAAGGTGATGAAGGAAAAGGGCACGCACGAAGGCTGCATCGAGCAGGTGTACGGGCTCCTGAAGGACAGCCTGTACGGCGCGACGCCGCACATCGACGAGGAAGGCCGTCTGCGCGCGGACTACAAGGAGCTCGACCCGCAAGTGCAGGACAAGGTCGTCGCGATGTGGGACAAGGTCACGAACGAGAACCTGTACGAAATGACCGACTTCGCGGGCTACAAGACGGAATTCCTGCGCCTGTTCGGCTTCGAGATCGCCGGCGTCGACTACGACGCGGACGTGAACCCGGACGTGAAGATCCCGGGCATCATCGACACGACGGTCTGACGAAACGCCCCGCCGCCGCGCTCATCGAGCGGGCGGCGGGGTCGCGTTGCCGGCTGCGTCAACGCGGCGCCGGCTCCTCCAGATAGACGCCCGACGACAGCGTGGCCTTCACCTGCCGCGTGAACTCGTCGGTCGACACTTCCTCCTCCCCTGCTTCGATTGCCTCGTACGCCTGGCGCACGACGTCGGCCGGCGTGGCCTTCGGCACGTCGAGGCCGGCCGTCAGGTCGGTATCGATGAACCCCGCATGCAGCCCGACGACCTGCGTATGCTGTTCGCGCAGCGAATGCCGCAGCCCGTTGGTCAGCGCCCACGCGGCCGACTTCGACACGCCGTAGCCCGACAGGATCGGCCGGTTCACCCAGCTCGCGACCGACAGCACGTTCAGGATCGCGCCGCCGCCGTGGCCGGCCAGCGTTCCCGCGAAGGCGCGCGACATCGCCAGCATTCCGAACACGTTGGTTTCGAAGTGATCGCGCAACGCGTCGAGCGCGCCGTCGTCGGTCAGGCTGCCGAGTCGTGCGATGCCCGCGTTGTTGATCAGCAGCGTGACGTCGCGCGCGATATCGGCGGCCGCGGCGACCGTCGCCGGATCGGTCACGTCGAGCCTCACGGGCACCACGCCCGGCAGCGTCACGCTGGCCGGATCGCGCGCGCCCGCATAGACCTTGCGCGCCCCGCGTTCGAGCGCCTGCTTCGCGAACTCGCGGCCGAGCCCGCGGTTCGCGCCCGTGACGAACACCACTGCACCTTCGATCTTCATGCTCGTTCCTTTCGGAGAAAGGATCCCGCTCGCGCCGGTTCGCCGCGCGCCCGGGATCCGGTGATAAACCACGCCGCCATCGCGGACCGAACCGTTGCTCCGCCGGTGCCGTGCCGGAAGCCGCGCAGTCCGCCGCCCACGCCACGCCGCACCGGGACCGATATCCATCCGTGCCGCGCCGGTCGCTTCGCTTCATTCGCGAAGTCGGCTACACTCGATGTCAATGTCGATCACCATTGTCTTTGCGGTGCATTGTGTCAGCGCGATTTCGACACGTCAATGGCGATCACCATTGTGTTTTTCAATCGACGCAATTGCCGGAATGAGGGAGGGATCGATGGGCGTCTCGAGACAACAGGCCGCCGAAAACCGCAACGCGATCGTCGCGGCCGCCGAGCGGCTGTTCCGGGTGCGCGGTGTCGACGCGGTGGGGTTGACGGAGTTGATGAAGGAAGCCGGCTTCACGCAGGGCGGCTTCTACAACCACTTCAAATCGAAGGATGCGCTGGTCGCCGCGGTGATGGAGAAAGCGATCCAGGACCGCGCGGATTCACCGAACGCCGGCAACGTCGCGAAGCAGGCGACGGCGTACCTGTCGGCCGCGCATCGCGACAACGTCGAAGCCGGTTGCCCGCTGTCGGGTTTCGCGGGCGATGCCCCCCGGCTAACCGACGCGGCGCGCGCGTGCTACGCGCACGGCGCCGCCGCGTATCTCGACCGGCTGGAACGGATGGTGGCCGCCGAAGGCCCGGCCGCGGCGGACACGCGCCGCGACGCGATCGCCGTCTTCAGCCAGATGGTCGGTGCGCTCGTGCTGTCGCGCGCGATCGCCGGCACCGATCCGGCGCTGGCCGACGAGATCCTCGACGCGGGTCGGCGCACGCTCGGCGCGCAGCCCGACGATCCGGCCGTACCGGCGTAGCGGCACGACGGGCGCCGGTCGCGCGCGATCGCTATTGCACGGCCCTGGCGGCATCCCACAACGGCCGCTGGCCGAGCGCCGCATGCCACGCCGCGAATTGCGTGCGCCACGACTCGAACGGCTCCGACAGCGGATGACGCGGATCGTCGCTCAACGCATACGCCATCCCCTCGATCAGCCAGCGCGGCTTGGTCGCGACCGCGAGGTTGCCGAGCACTTCGGCCTGCCGGTGGTGGATCAGCTCGTGGGCGAGAAAGTAGGTCTGCCAGCCGCGCGGCGCGACGACCACGCCGAAATCCCCGAGCGTCAGTGCGGCGCGTTCGCCGAGACCGAACTGGTCGGCGCACGCGCGCGTCGAGCAGAACACGACGCGCGGCGCGTCGCGAAACGGGCCGACGGCCGCGGCCGCGCGCGCGTAGCCGTCGCGATAGAGCTGCTGCGCGATGCCGAGCTTCGCGGCATCGTCGGTGCAGATGTCCGCGCTCGGGCATGACACGCCGGGCAGCAGCGCGGGCGCGACGACGCGCAGCGGCTTGACGAGCGCGTAGGCGGCGATCGGCACCGCGACGAGCAGGCCCGTGAGGGCGAAGGCGATACGGGAGCGTTTCATCGAGGCGGCAATTCCGTTGGCGTGGCGGTGACGTGTTCCAGCACGAATATATCGGAGCCGCGGCGGCGCCGGCCGGCTTTTCTGGTTCGCCCGGCTTCCGGCGGCGGTACTGCCGCGCCGCCGCGCCGCCGCGCATGCGCGCCGGTCGCGACCCGGATCGCGACCGCATCCGGCCCCATTACGCGAGCTGCTTGTGAAAATACGTCGTCGCGCACAACGCGCCGTCGGGCATCAGCGCATAGTTCGGCACGACGCCTACGCGCTGCCAGCCGGCCCGCTCGTACAGGCGCTCGGCATCGCCGCCCGTCACGGTGTCGAGCACGAGCACGGTCTTGCCGGCGGCGCGCGCGGCGTCGTCGGCAGCCGCCATCAGCCGCGCAGCGACGCCCTGCCGGCGCGCATGACGCGACACGAGCATCTTCGCGAGGTCCGCTCGATGCGGCTGGTTCTCCGGCTGCGCGGTCACGAGTTGCACGGTGCCGACGATCCGGCCGGCCGCGTCCTCGGCGATCAGCAGGATGCGCTCGCCGCTCGCGACGCCGTCGGCCACCCGCGTCCAGAACGCGACGGCCGTCGAGCGTTCGATCGGCAACATGAAGCTGACGGACGCGCCGCCTTCGACGCAATCGATCAGCACGTCGGCCAGCGCGTCGATGCAGGCGCGGGCTTCGCTCGCGTCGACACGGCGGACGGTCACAGGTTCTGTCATACCCTCTCCGGAAATCAGGCGGAGCACGCGTTCGGCCGACGTGCGCCCGGATCGAATGGAATGCCGCCGTGTTGCTGATACATGCGAAACGGCGGCGGATGCCCGGCAACACGACGCCCGGCCCGGTCGGCGGGTGTTACCTCCCCATCATCCTAAGCGACGAAAATTCCCGTTGCATTGCCTATACTTAGCCGCATGGCTAACTTTGAACCCGGCATCAACGACGTATTCCAGGCGCTCGCCGATCCGACGCGCTGCGCGATCGTCAGCGCGCTCGGCAACGGCGTGCGGACCGTTTCGGAACTGGCCGCGCCGTTCGACATGGCGCTGCCGTCGCTGATGAAGCATGTCGCGGTGCTCGAGCGCAGCGGCCTCGTCACGACCCGGAAAACCGGCCGCACGCGCACCTGCGAGCTGGTCGGCGGCCGGCTGGCCGAAGCCGAGCAGTGGCTCGCCGCGCAGCGCGCGCTGTGGGAAGCGCGCGCCGATCGTCTCGTGGAATTCGTCGAACGCCGTCACCAGGAGGAGCACGCGCATGTCAACCCGCCACGTCGACCCCGCCGAAGCTCATGACCTCGTCATCACGCGCACGCTGCATGCGCCGCGCCAGGCGCTCTGGCGCGCGTGGACCGATCCCGAACTGCTGAAGGAATGGTGGTGCCCGAAACCGTGGACCACCGAAGTCCGCGCGTTCGACCTGCGCCCGGGCGGCGCCTTCCACACGTTCATGCGCGGCCCCGACGGCGGCACGAGCGACAACCCCGGGTGCTTCCTCGACATCGTGCCGGAAGCGCGCATCGCGTTCACGTCGATGCTCGCGGGCGGCTGGCGGCCGCAGGTGCCGTGGCTGGGCTTCACGGCGATCATCACGATGGCGGATGACGCCGCCGGTTGCCGCTACGACGCGCGCGTGATGCATCCCGACGCCGCGACGCGCGAGCGCCACGAGGCCCTCGGCTTCTTCGACGGCTGGAACACCTGCATCACGCAGCTCGACGAATTCGCGTCCGCATTGCGCTGAATACGCACGTGCGCGGGCCATTGCATGCCGCCGCGCGCGCGCCTAGGATTCCTGAAGGAAGCGTGACGACACGCCGGCATCCGGCGTGCACCGTCGCGCGCGCTCCGCGGGAGGCCACATGCTGCAGATGCACACGCATTCGACCCGGGTCAGCCGGCACCTGAACGCACCGCGCGGGCGCGTCTATCGCGCGCTGCTCGATCCGCACGCCGTCGAACAATGGAAGGTGCCGGACGGCATGACGTGCCGCGTGCTCGCCTACGACGCGCGCGAAGGCGGCGCGCTGCGCGTGTCGCTGAGCTACGACGAACCGTCGGACGGCACCGGCAAGACCACCGCGCACACCGACACCTATCACGGCCGCTTCGTGACGCTCGTGCCCGACGAACGGATCGTCGAAATCGACGTGTTCGAAACCGACGATCCGATGCTGCGCGGCGCGATGACGATCACGATCACGCTGTCCGACGAAGCTGGCGGCACACGCGTCGACGCGGTGCACGACGGTGTGCCGCCCGGCGTGCCGGCGGCCGACAACGAGACCGGCTGGCGCATGGCGCTCGCCCGGCTGGCGGCGCTGGTCGAGACGGGCTAGCTGGCACGACGCGACGTGCGCGGTACGCGTCAACCGAGCCGGTACGCGTGCGAGACGGTCCCGCGGAACAGCGCATCGCGCTCGTCCGGGCTCGCGTGTGCGGTCAGCCGCTTGAACGCGTTCCAGCCGTTCACGTACGAATACGAGCCCTTGTCGACCGGAAAATTGCTCTCGAACATGCAGCGTTTCGCGCCGAACGCCTCGATGCACGTGAGCATCCACGGCTTCCACGCGGCGGCGAGCTGTTCGGACGACGGCGGCCGCGTGCCCTTCTCGAAATCGAACCCGTTGATCCGCATGCCGAGGCCCCCGACCTTCACGAATACGTTCGGCAGCTGCGCGAGTTCGCGCATCGATGCCGACCAGCGCTGGAAGACTTCCGGCCGCTGGTCCGCGTAGCTCGCGATCCGCACGACGCCGCCGCAGTGATTGACGACGATCCGCGTGTCGGGGTTCGCCTTCGCCAGATCGAACAGCTCGGGCAATTGAGGAAAGAACAGCCACGCGTCGTACGACAGTCCGAGCGGCGCGAGTTGCGCGACGCCGGCCCGGTACGCGGGGTCTAGCAGCAGCCCGCGCGGCACCGCCGACAACGGGTTGGCGAGCGACGGATCGGCATCCCAGGTGCTCAGGTGTCGAACGCCGCGAAAGCGTCCGCGACCCGCGTCGACATGCGCTTCGAGCACGTCGCGCACGCGCTCGCCCAGCCGCAGGTCCGCGTGCCCGACGATGCCTTTCGCGACGGCCGGGCCGCTGCGTTGCAGCGGCTCCGTCACGCCGGCGACGTAGGCCGTCTCGCCGACCGGCTTCAGTTCGGCCGGGCCCGCGTCGCGATAGCGCGTCAGCGCCTGCATGTAGACGGATGCCTGGACGTTGTGGCCGGATCGCGCGTCCTGCAGATAGTCGTCGAGCATGTAGATCCAGCCCGGCCGCTCGTAGAAGTGATGATGCGCGTCCACGATCGGCAGATCCGGATCGAGTGCGGGTTCGAGCGCAGATGCGAGCCAGTCGCTTCGCACTGCGAGATAGTTGCCTTGGGTCGTCATGCGGGAAGGTCCGTTTTCAGCCGGCGCGCGCGTATCGGCCCATGCAGGGAGCGCGAGCGATGCGGCGGCCGCACCGAGCAACCGGCGTCGTTTGATCGAAATGGTCGCATCCATGTCATTCGCTCCGGTCGAATGCGTACAGCGACAGCGTGAGCAGCGTTGTGATCGCCAGCACGATCGCGAGGCCGAGCATCCCGGCCGTGAAGGTGCCGAAGCCGTCCTTCAGGTAGCCGACGAGATAAGGGCCCGCGAATCCGCCGAGCGCGCCGATCGAATTGATCAGCGCGAGCCCGCCGGCCGCCGCCTGGCCGGACAGGAAGCGCGAAGGCAGCGTATAGAAGATCGTGCGGCCGGCAATCGTGCCGATCAGCGCGAGCGTGATGCCGACGAGTGCGGGCCCGAGCGTCAGGAAGTGGGTCGACACGCCGAGCGCCACCGCGCCGATGGCCAGCCCGATCGCCAGGTTCGCGACCGGGCCGCCGCGCCGGTCCACCCGCTTCGCCCACCACAGCAGCGCGACGGTCGCGAAGAAGTACGGCACCGCGGAAAGCCAGCCCGTCTGCATCGTCGACATGCCGTGTGCCTTGAGCATCTGCGGCAACCAGATGCCGATCCCGTAAGAACCCATCGTGAAGCCGAACGAGATCAGCGCGAGCACGTACACGCGCACGTCGCGCAGCGCGACGCCGAAGTGCTTCTTGCGGCCGGCGGCCGCGCCTTCGCGCTCGAACGCGCGCTGCAGCGCGGCACGCTCGTCGCTCGACAGCCACGCGGCATCCGCGGGCGAATCGGACAGCAGCTTCAGCACGAAAAAGCCGAGCGCGCACGCGGGCAGCCCTTCGACGATGAACATCCACTTCCAGCCCGCAAGGCCGAGCGCGCCGTCGAGTTGCAGCAGCCACGTCGACAACGGGCCGCCGATCAGCGACGACAGCGGTGTCGACACGGTGAACCACGCGAGCACCCGCGTGCGGTAGCTCGCCGGAAACCACACGGCGAGGAAGAAGATCACGCCCGGAAAGAACCCGGCTTCGCCGATGCCGAGCAGCAGCCGGATCGCATAGAAACTCGTCGGCCCGGTCGCGAGCGCGGTCGCCGCCGCCATCAGCCCCCACGTGATCATGATGCGCGCGAGCCAGCGCCGCGCACCGAAGCGATACAGCGCGAGATTGCTCGGCACCTCGAACACGCAATAGCCGGCGAACATGATCCCCGCGCCCCAGCCGAACTGCGTCGCGGTCAAGCCGAGATCGCGGTTCATCGTCAGCGCCGCGAACCCGACGCTCGTGCGGTCGAGGTAGTTGAAGAAGTACGCGAGCGCGAGCAGCGGAATGAAACGCCACGCGGCCTTGCGCACGGCCCGTTGCTCGATCGACGCGTCGGTTTCGCGATCGGCGGCCAGCGCCGGGGAAGCGGATGTCATGGTTGTCTCCGTGGATACGGCGCTCCTCGCCCGCGCGATCGCACGGGCAGGACGCCTGTTGTTCGTTCGATGGATCGCGGCGGCGCTACGCGCTCGCCACTTCGTTCGCCGAAGGCGCATCGGCCGCCACGTCCGGCGGTTGGCCGTCCGCGCCGTGTCCGTGCGTCCCGGCGACGACGCCGGCTGCGATCAGCGCCCGGGCCTCGTCCGGCGTATAGCCGAGTTCGCCGAGCAACGCGCACGTGTCCTGACCGAGCGCGGGCGGCGCCGCGCGCAGCCGCAGGCGCTCGCCCGCGAGCGTGAGCGGCAGCAGCGCGGTGCGCGTGTCGACCGGCCGGCCGGCGCTGCTCGCGTCGGCCGGCAGCGTCACGGCTTCGAGCCCGCCCGTCGCGAGCAGGTGCGGATCGTCGAACAGGTCCTGCGGCTTCGTGATCGGCGCATACGGCAGGCCGATCGACTCGAAGATCGCGCCGATCTCCGCCGCCGAATGCTCGGCGAGCCGCGCACGCAGTTCGGGCAGCAGCCACTCGCGGGCCTGAACGCGCAAGTTGTTGGTTGCAAGACGCGCATCGTCCTTCAGCGCGGCGAGGCCGAATGCGTCGCAGAACAGCGCCCATTGCGTGTCCGATACGACCGCGAGAAAGATCTGCTCGCCGTCCTTCACCGAAAACACGTCATAGACCGCCCACGCGGAAATGCGGCTCGGCATCGGCGACGCGGCCTGCCCCGTCACCGCGAACTGCATCATGTGCTGCGCGACGAGGAACACGTTGTTCTCGAACAGCGAACTCTGCACCTGCTGGCCGCGGCCGGTGCGTTCGCGCTGCGCGAGCGCGGCCATCGCGCCGATCGCGCCGAACATCCCGCCCATGATGTCGTTCACGCTCGAGCCCGCACGCAACGGACGGCCTTCGGGGCCCGTCATGTACGCGAGACCGCCCATCATCTGCACCACTTCGTCGAGCGCGGTGCGATGTTCGTACGGCCCCGGCAGGAAACCCTTGTGCGACACGTACACCAGGCGCGGATTCAGCGCGGACAACGCGGCATGGCCGAGACCGAGCCGATCCATCGTGCCGCTCTTGAAGTTCTCGCTGAACACGTCCGCCGTCGCGACGAGCCGCCGCACGATCTCGAGCCCGCGCGGATCCTTCACGTCGACCGCGAGGCTTTTCTTGTTGCGGTTGAACATCCCGAAGAAGCCCGCGCCGGAACCGCGCAGCGCACGCGTGCTGTCGCCCGCGATCGGTTCGATCTTGATGACTTCCGCGCCGAGATCCGCGAGCAGCATGCCGCAGGTCGGGCCCATCACCATGTGCGTCATCTCGATCACGCGCACGCCTTCGTACGGCAGCGCCGCGGCCGGTTGGCGATCGTTCATTGCGCGACTCCCGTCAGGCAACCTTCCGGCTGGGCCGCCGACGGCGCACGGCCGTCCGCGTAACGGAATCCCTTCGGCAGCCCCGCGTCCGGCACGTGGCCATACAGCGGCTCGGCAGGCAGCGCCGCGTGCAGGATCGCGCGCGCGGCGAGCAGCGCATCGGCGTCGATGCCCGTGTCGATCCCCATCGACTCCAGCAGGAACACGAGATCCTCGGTGACGATGTTGCCGGTCGCGCCCGGTGCATACGGGCAGCCGCCGAGACCGCCCTGGCTCGCGTCGATCGTCGTCACGCCGGCGTCGAGCGCGGCAACGACGTTGGCGAGCCCCTGCCCGCGGGTGTTGTGGAAGTGCGCGCCGCCGGCCTTGTCGCCGACTTCGCGTTGCAGGCGCGTGAACAGCCGGCGCACCTGCACCGGATTCGCGTAGCCGCTCGTGTCGGACAGACCGATCTCGTCGACCCCGCATTCGGCCATCGCGACCGCCATCGCGATCGTCTCGTCGTCGGAGACCGCGCCGGCAAGCGTGCAACCGAACGCGACCGACACGCCGGCCTCGATCTGCACCGACGGAAACCGCGCATCGCGCAGCGCGACGATTGCGCGCACCTCGTCGATCATCTGCGCGGGCGTCTTGCGGATATTCGCCAGCGAGTGCGCCTCGGTCACCGAGACCGGCAACGTCAGCTTGTGGACGCCCGCCTCGTACGCGCTTTCGGCGCCGCGCAGGTTCGGCGCGAGCGCGGCGACGTGCAGCCCGGGAATCGCCAGCGCATGCGCGACGACTTCCCGCACGTCGGCCATCTGCGGCAACAGCCGCGCGGGCACGAACGACCCGACCTCGATCTCGCGCAGGCCGGCCGCGGCGAGCGCGGTGATCCAGCGCCGCTTGTCGGCTGTCTGCATCACGGCCTTGATGCTCTGCAGGCCGTCTCGCGGCCCGACCTCGCTGACCAGCACCTCTGGATACCCGGAAACGCTCATTCGACACCCCATAGTTCTATCCAAAAGAACAACGTTCTGTTTGACGGAACTTTAGAGGCGCGTCGAATCGCCTGTAAGCGGGGTATACCCGTGAAATTGCGATTTTCTGGAACTTGCGTTCTATCAGGCAGAACGATATAGTGGATCGACCGTCACCCAAGGACCCGCAAGCCGTGCCTCCGACCTCGCTCCCCGCAGAACCCACCGGCGCCGCCCCCGACTCGTCGGCCGACGCCTCCAGCGGCGTCGCCGTCCTCGATCGCGCGTTCGCGATCCTCCATGCGTTCGGGCAAACCGACGACCGGCTGTCGCTCGCGGAACTGTCGCGCCGCACCGGGCTGTACAAGAGCACGATCCTGCGCCTGCTCGCCGCGCTCGAGCACGGCGGCTTCATGCGCAAGCTCGACGACGGCCAGTACGCGGTCGGACACGAGCCGTTGCGGCTCGCCGCGCTGTATCAGCGTTCGTTCCGGGTCGGCCCGGTCGTCGAGCCGCTGCTCGAGACGCTGAGCCGCGAACTCGGCGAAACGGCGTCGTTCTACGTGCGCCACGGCGAGATGCGCTCGGTGCTCTACCGCGTCGAACCCGCGCGCACGGTGCGTGTGTCGATCCGGGTCGGCGAGGAGTTTCCCGTTCACCAGGGGGCGTCCGGGAAGGTGCTGCTCGCGTTCACCGACCCGCACGATGCGCGCTGGAACGACATACGCGAACAGTTGTGGGCCGCGTCGTACGGCGAGCGCGACCCGGAGACGGCGTCGGCGTCCGTGCCGGTGTTCGGCGCGGCCGGCGATTGCGTCGGCGCGCTCACGGTGTCCGGGCCGAAATCGCGGCTGGCCGCCGCGCCGGCGATGGCCGCGGCGCTCGCGCTGCTGTTGCCGCTCGCGCAGAAGGCAACGGTCGCGCTCGGTGGCGCCGGCGCGCGCTACGACGCGCAGGCCGTGCGCGACAGTCTCGCGCGCTTCACCGCGGCCGCGGACGAACCCGCGCAGCCCTAGCCGGCACGCGCGTCCGCGACGCGGCAGCGCAAACGCCGGCCGCATGCGACACTGGCCGCTGCCGCATGCAGCGCGCCGCCCGCCGGCGCGGCACATGCCACTGCCGTCCGGACACGCACAAGGGAACCCACGATGAACGCCCCGCGCACCGCCACCTGGTATTTCGATTTCGTCTCGCCGTTCGCCTACCTGCAGCAGGAACGGTTCGACGAGTTGCCGCCGGCTGCCGCCTACGAGCCGAAACCGATCGTGCTCGGCGCCGTGCTCACGCACTGGGGCCAGAAAGCGCCGGCCGAGATCGCGGCAAAGCGCATCTTCACCTATCGCCACGCGCAGTACCGCGCGGACAAGCTCGGCATTCCATTCCGGATGCCGCCCGCGCATCCGTTCAACCCGATCCGGCCGCTGCGTCTCGCGATCGCGATGGGCAACACGCCCGATGCGATCCGGCGGATCTTCCGGCACATCTGGCGCGACGGCCAGGACGTATCGACGCCAGAGGGTTTCGCCGCGCTGTGCGAGGCGGTCGGCTTTCCGGAAGGTGTGACGGCGGTCGACGCGCAAGCGGTGAAGGACGCGCTGCGCGCGAACACCGATCAGGCGATCGCGCATAGCGTGTTCGGCGTGCCGACCTTCGAACTCGACGGCGACCTGTTCTGGGGCGACGATGCGACCGACATGTTCGTCGACTGCGCGACGTCCCGCGCGTGGCTCGACTCGCCCGAAGTGCGCCGCATCAGCGCGCTGCCCGAAGGCATCCGGCGCGGTTGACGGCGCGCCGCGGCGCTTGCGGCTCACGTGTCGCGTCGTTCGACGCGCAGCCGCCTCGACGCGGTGCTGTTCTCGGCATGTTCATCGGGATGGCGGGCGGCGCCGCGCTCGGCGGTTCGTTGCTCGCGCAACTTGACCGGCATGCGGTGATCGCGCCGGCGCCGACAACGTCGCCAGCGGCACCGGCCGTGCGCACGTGGCGCCGTCGATTTTCGGCAGTGCGATTGGAAGACGGGCGGGTTCGCAGGGCTTGCCCGCCTTTTCTTTTATTTTCGATCGGTGCTGTGCGGCCCCGCGCGGCATGGCGGATTCGTGCGAGAGACAGCCGGCATTCGTTCATCCGATGCAATACTCGGAACGCGTCGCCGGATTGCGCAGCTCAACCGATTATTTTTTCGCCCGCACCCGGCCCCCGCGCGCAATCATCGGATCATTTCTCACGGCCGCACCGCACGGCCCTCCCCAATCCGGCCCCATCGGCAAGATACGTTTTCTCAGGGGATTCCCGGTATTTTTTCCCATTTTCTTCGAAATTACCGGTGACATACTTGCCCCCCATTGCGCTCCGGTGCGAGCGCGCTTCCTGATCCCTGCCGGTCGCATGTCCTGTGCTGCGTGTCCGCCGGGGTCGCAGAACATGAACAATTTCGACACCACGATCCAGATCTTCCTCACCCACATTACTTTCGGACCGCTGATGAATCATGCGATCCGCGTGATCGCCGGCCTCTATACGTTCAAGGGCTTCGTCCTGATCCCCGTGCTGTGCTGGCTGTGGTTCCAGCCGGGACCGCAGCGCGAACGGCAACGCGAGCTGGTCATCGCGACGGTCGCGAGCGGGCTCGTCGCGCTCGCGTTCGGGCGGTTGCTCGCGAAAGTCCTGCCGTTCCGCGTGCGGCCGATCTACAACCCCGACCTGCACCTGCACTTCCCGTCCGAGGAATTGCGTGCGGCCACGCTGCAGGCCTGGAGTTCGTTTCCGAGCGATCACGCGATGCTGTGGATGGCGATCGCGACGGGCATCTTCATCATCGCGCGACGCGCGGGCGTGTTCTCGCTGCTGTACGCGGTCGTGTTCATCTGCGTGCCGCGCGCGTATCTCGGCTATCACTACCCGACCGACCTGATCGCCGGCGCCGCGATCGGCATCGCGCTCGCGTGGCTGCTGACGCGCGATGCGATTCGATCGCGCTTCGCGCCGCAGGTGCTGGAGGCGATCCGGCGCTTCCCCGCGCCGGCCTATACGCTCGCGTTCCTGCTGTGCTTCGAGCTGATCACGCAGTTCGACGAACTGCTGACGCTCGCGCAGTCGGTCAAGCATACGGCGATGTAACGGGACGGCGCCGCCATGCATCCGCTGCTGTCGACACGACGCCCGGGCACACGCTGCCGGCCCTGCGCGGCGGCATCGCGCCCGGCGCGCGCCGCCCTTCGGATCGTCGCCGCCGGGGCGACGGCGGCCGCGCACGTCAGTCGCGGTCGGGCGCCCCGAGCGGGAAGAACGAGCGATATGGCCGCGCTTCGTCGACCGCACGCGCGAACGACGGCCGCGCAAGCAGCCGCCGGCGATATGCGATCACGTTCGCGAACGACGGATCGATCCGGTGCGTCCAGTCCGCGTAGAACAGGAACGGCGCCGCGCCGCAGTCGGCGAGGCTGAAGCGGTCGCCGGCCGCCCATTCGCGATCGGCCATCGTGCGATCCAGCCATGCGTACGACGTTTCGAGCATCGCGCGCGCATCGGCGACACCCCGCGCATCGCGCTCGTGTTCCGGCCGCAACGCATCGAACACGACCTTCTGCTGCGGGGTCGCGACATAGTTGTCGAAGAAACGATCCATCATCCGCACTTCCAGCGCCGCGCGCCGGTCGTCGGGCACCAGCCGCGCGGGGCCCGGGTGGTAGAGATCGAGATACTCGACGATGATCGTCGCCTCGATCACGGTACGGCCCGCGTCGACGAGTACCGGAAAGCGCTTCAGCGGCCACAGCGCGGCCAGTTCCTGCATCGGCTTCGGATCGTCGTGCGCGAGCACACGATAGTCGAACGGCGTGCCGTTCTCGTACAGCGCGGTCAGCGCCTTCTGGCAATAGGACGAAAAGGGATGGGCGTAAAGCGTCGGCGTCATCGCGGGTCTCTCGGGGTTTCGGCGCCGCGTCATGCGGCGCCACGTGATCGGATACCTTGACGACGAACGGCGCCGGGCCGAATCGACACTGGGCCGAACATTTTTTTCCGTTGCGCGGCATCGCGCCGCTACGACCGGCCGTCCATCACGACGCGGCCTTCGCCGCGCCAGCGCAGCATCCCGCCGCCGAGGTTCGCGACGGCATCGAAGCCGGCCTTCAGCAGGATCACGGTCGCCTGCGCGGAGCGGCCGCCCGCGCGGCACACGGTCACGATCGGCCGGTCGCGCGCGAGTTCGCCGGTGCGCGCGGCCAGTTCGCCGAGCGGAATCGGCGTCGCGCCCGGCAGGTGGCCGAGCGGGCCGGTGAATTCGTCGGGCTCGCGCACGTCGACGACCTGCACCGCCGGCAGGTGATCCTCGAGCCACTGCGGATCGATTTCCCAGAACCCGGCGAACGTATAGACGAGCGGCGCCCAGTCGGGCGCCGCCTGCACGTCGGGCGCATTCGCGGCGAGTCCGCACTGCAGGTTCGCGGGCACCGCGACGTCGATCTGGCGCGGATGCGCGAGCCCGAGGTTGCGCATGTAGCCCGCGAAATCGTCCTCGCTGAGATCGCCGCCGAGGCGCGGATTGAAGCGCCGCTCCTCGCCGACGCTCGTGACCGTGAGCCCGCGATAGTCGTGCGCGGGATACAGCAGGCATGCGGCCGGCAGCGTGAAAAGCCGGCCGTGCACCGCGCGATACAGCGCGCGCGGGTCACCCTGCTGGAAGTCGGTACGGCCGGTGCCGCGAATCAGCAGGCAGTCGCCGGTAAACGCCATCGATTCATCGTCGAGCACGAGGCTGATGCAGCCGCTCGTGTGGCCCGGCGTCGCGCGCACGGTCAGGTAGCGCGGGCCGAATGCGCAGCGATCGCCGTCGTTCAGGTAGCGGTCGGCGCCCTGCGCGCCGCTCGCGGCCGAAATCGCGATCGCGCTGCCGGTGCGCTGCTTCAGCAGCCACGCACCCGTCACGTGATCGGCGTGCACGTGCGTATCGACGGTCGCGACGAGCCGCAGCCCGAGCTCGTCGAGCAGCGCCGCATCGCGGCGCACCTGCTCGAACACCGGGTCGATCAGCAACGCTTCGCGCGATGGGCGGTCGGCGAGCAGGTACGTGTAGGTCGACGATTGCGGGTCGAAGAGTTGCCGGAAGATCATCGCGAAGTCGCTCCGTCGGCTGGGCGTGTCGGTCGGGTGAAGGGTGCGGGTCGTGCAACCCGCACCGCGTGTGGCGCCGGCTCGCGGCGCACACGTTCATACAGCGTAGTTCAAAACACGCGCGCCACCGGCGTCGTTGCACGCGGCGAGACGTCACGCCGCATCCGGTCCGTCGCGCGTGCTGCCTTACACTACCGCCTGTTCTCGTCTTACGTTCACAAGAATTGCGTCGACATGTCTCTGACGATCGATCCGAAGCAAGCCGCCGCGCTGCTGGCCGTCGCCGACACCGGCAGCTTCGAGCAGGCCGCCGTGCGCCTGCACGTGACCGCGTCCGCCGTCACGCAGCGGGTCCGCGCGCTGGAGGCGAGCCTCGGCGCGCCGCTCGTGCTGCGCACGCGGCCGTGCCGGCCGACGGCGGCCGGGCAGCGCGTGCTGCAGCACCTGCGCCGCGTCGCGCTGCTGCAGGCCGACCTGCAAAGCACGCTCGCGACCGAGCGCGAATCGCCGATCTCGGTCACGATCGCGCTGAACTCCGACAGCCTCGGCACCTGGTTCCTGCCAGCCTTGACGTCGGTGCTCGCGGGCGAGCGCATCCTGTTCGAGCTGATCGTCGAGGACCAGGACCACACGTTCGCGCTGCTCGAAAGCGGGATGGCCGTCGGCTGCGTGACGACCGAGCCGAAGCCGATGCGCGGCTGCGTCGCGACGCCGCTCGGCACGATGCGCTACCGGCTGCTCGCGGCCGCCGCGTTCGCGCTGCGCTGGTTTCCGCGCGGCCTGAACCGCACGGGCGCGCGCCATGCGCCGGTCGTCGCGTATTCGCGGCGCGACACGCTGCAGTCCTCGTTCCTGAAGGAGAAGTTCGGGTTGCCCGAAGGCGCGTATCCGTGCCACTACGTGCCGGGCACGCACGCGCATTTCGCGGCGGTGCGGCACGGGCTCGGCTACGCGATGGTGCCGGAGCCGCTGCTCGGCGGCGCACCGCTCGACGCGCAGGGGCTCGTCGATCTCGCGCCGCTGCATCCGACCGACATCACGCTGTACTGGCACGCATGGACCGTGCAATCGCCGACGATGGCGTCGCTGTCCGCACGGGTCGTCGAAGCGGCGCGCCGGTTGCTCGCGCCGCTGCCGTGACGAGCGGGTGATCGACACCACCGGCGCGGCATGCGTGGCCAAGAGAAACGCCGCCGCGCCGCCTATACTTTTTCCATCGGCCCCGCGAACGCGCCGCGCGGCCGATCACGCACATCCGGCCGTTCCCTTTCCCGTGAGGAGAACATCATGCCCCGCCGCTATATCGATTGCCGCGAGTTTCCCAGCGCGATGAATTGCTCGGTCGCAATTTCCGCCGACTCCGACGACGAACTGCTGGAGGCCGCCGTGCAACACGCGGTCTCGGTGCACCAGCACACCGACAGCGCCGAACTGCGCACGCAACTGAAAACCCTGTTCCGCGACGGCACGCCGCCCGCCGACATGCTCCGGCAAGCGTAACCCGCCGGCACGCCAGATATCGACAGACGGGCTGCATCGCCGCCCCCGTCGCCTCCCTGCTCCTGCTTCGCGCCACGACGCGCCGGCGCCCCCCGCCGGCCGGCGCATTCGGCTTTACGTACGCCGCTGCGCGAAATACGCGCCGACCGCATCGATGAAGGTATCGATGTCCGCGCGCGACACGTCGCAGTGCGTGACGAAGCGCGACGCGTACAGCATCTGCGTGAGGATCCCGCGCGCCTTGAGCCATGCCTCGAGCGGCGCGCAATCGGCTTCGGGGAATTGCGCGAACACCATGTTCGTCGCATGCGACAGCACCTTCACCGGCTCGATGCGCGCGAGGCCTGCCGCGAGATGCGCGGCGTTCGCGTGATCGTCGGCCAGCCGCTCGACATTGTGGTCGAGCGCATACAGGCAGGCCGCCGCGAGAATGCCAGACTGCCGCATCCCGCCGCCCAGCACCTTGCGCCAGCGCTGCGCGCGCTCGACCAGCGCGCGATTGCCGACCAGCACCGAACCGACCGGCGCGCCGAGCCCTTTCGAGAAGCAGATCGACACGGTATCGAACGGCGCGCACAGTTCCGCGATCGGACGGCCCGACGCGACGGCCGCATTGCACACGCGCGCGCCGTCGAGGTGCGTGGCCAGCCCGCGGCTGCGCGCGAGCGCGACGGCTTCCTGCACATAGCCGTCCGGCAACACCTGGCCGCCGATCGTGTTTTCGAGCGCGAGCAGGCGCGTGCGGGCGAAGTGATTGTCGAGCGGCTTGATCGCCGCGGCGATCTTCGCGAGCGGCAGCGTGCCGTCGGGCGCGTTCTCGATCGGCTGCGGCTGGATGCTGCCGAGCACGGCCGCGCCGCCGCCTTCGTACTTGTAGGTGTGCGCGAGCTGGCCGACGATGTATTCGTCGCCGCGTTCGCAATGGGCCATCAGCGCGGCGAGGTTGCTCTGCGTGCCGCTCGGGAAGAACAGGCCGGCTTCCTTGCCGGCCCGCTCGGCCGCGACCGCCTGCAGGCGCAGCACGGTCGGGTCGTCGCCCCATACGTCGTCGCCGACTTCTGCGGCAGTCATCGCGGCCAGCATCGCCTGGCTCGGACGTGTCACGGTATCGCTGCGTAAATCGATCATCTTCGTGCCCTGAGTGAACGCGGACCGGTACCGATGCGCCCGGCCCTGCCGAAACGAGACTCAGAGTGTACGCAATTCGCGCAGCGCTTGCCGATGCTTCGCGCCGCGCGAAAGCCGCGTGACCGGGCGCCGCCGGTGCACGATCCGGATACAACCGGCACGACGCGACGCAGTCCACGCCGGCGCGGCATCGTCAACAACGCGGCGGCGGCCGGACACCCGGCAGCGGCAGCGGCAGCGGCAGCGGCATCGGCATCGGCATCGGCATCGGCATCGGCATCGGCATCGGCATCGGCATCGGCATCGGCATCGGCATCGGCATCGGCAGCATAGGCCGCGCGTGCCAACGCGTGGCACCTTCGCGCACGCCGCATCGTGATGCGACGCGCCATATTGCCGCACGTGCGGCAGACCGCCACGCCACGGCCGCCTGCGGCGCGCGCCGCGATCTTGATACGAATCAACGATTTATCCCGAAACCGCGCGCGCCGGGCTGGACATCTGCGACGAGTTGGCGCATTTCGCGGCGCAACATCGCGGCACATACTCCAGCCAACCCCGATGCCCCCTCCGGCCGGGGTCCGCCGGCACCCCGCCGGCGGGTATCGTCAAGCCTCGGTCAACTGGTATGGACACCGCATTTTCGGCCCTCGATCTGGCCCGCCTGCAATTCGCGTTCACCGTCTCCTTTCACATCGTCTTCCCGGCGCTGAGCATCGGCCTCGCCAGCTTCATCGCCGTGCTCGAATATCGCTGGCTGAAGACCGGCAAGCAGTACTACAAGACACTCTGCCTGTTCTGGTCGAAGATCTTCGCGGTCGCGTTCGGGATGGGCGTGGTTTCCGGCGTCGTGATGAGCTATCAGTTCGGCACCAACTGGTCGGGTTTCTCGAGCTTCGCCGGCTCGGTCACCGGCCCGCTGCTGATGTACGAGGTGATGACGGCGTTCTTCCTCGAAGCCGGCTTCCTCGGCATCATGCTGTTCGGCTGGAACCGCGTCAGCCCGCGCGCGCACTTCGGCGCGACGCTGATGGTCGCGATCGGCACGCTGATCTCGACGTTCTGGATCCTCGCGTCGAACAGCTGGATGCAGACGCCGCAGGGTTTCGAGATCGTCGACGGCCGCATCGTGCCGACCGACTGGTTCGCGATCGTCTTCAATCCGTCGTTCCCGTACCGCCTGTTCCACATGGCGATCGCCGCGTTCATCGTCGCCGCGCTGGTGGTGGCCGCGACGGGCGCGTGGCACCTGCTGAAGGGCCGCCGCGACAAGGGCGTGAAGAAGATGTTCTCGATGGCGCTGTGGCTGCTGCTGGTACTCGCGCCGCTGCAGGCCGTGATCGGCGACCAGCACGGCATCAACACGCTGAAGCACCAGCCCGCGAAGATCGCCGCGATCGAAGGGCTGTGGGAAACCGAAAAGGGCGGCACGGCGCTCAACCTGTTCGGCATTCCGGACATGAAGGCCGAAACGACCCGCTACGCGGTGCAGGTGCCGCACCTCGGCAGCCTGATCCTCACGCACAGCTGGGACGGCGAGATCCGCGGGCTGAAGGAATTCCGCCCCGAGGATCGCCCGAACTCGACGGTCGTGTTCTGGAGCTTCCGGATCATGGTCGGCCTCGGCTTCGCGATGATCGGCCTCGCCGCGCTCGCGTGGCTGCTGCGCCGCCGCGGCAGCCTGTATGAATCGAAGTGGTTCCAGCGCCTCGCGCTCGTGATGGGCCCGACCGGCTTCGTGTCGCTGCTCGCGGGCTGGGTGACGACCGAAGCGGGCCGCCAGCCGTGGGTCGTGTATGGCGTGATGCGCACCGCGCAGGCCGTGTCGCCGCTGTCGGTGCAGCAGGTCAGCCTGTCGATGATGACGTTCGTGATCGTCTACTTCCTCGTGTTCGGCACCGGCGTGTACTACATGCTGAAGCTGATGAAGGCCGGCCCCGCGCTGCCCGACGTCAAGCACGACGCGCGGCACGGCGAGCCCGACACGCGCCCCGATCACACCGCGCGCCGCCCGATGTCGGCCGTCGACGAGCTGATCGAGACCGTCTGAGCCCACCCACTTTCGCAAACGAGAAAACCTATGGACGTCACCGTAATCTGGGCCGCGATCATCGCATTGGGGCTCTTCATGTACGTCGTGCTCGACGGCTTCGACCTCGGCATCGGCATCGTCTTCCCGTTCTTCCCGGACGAGAAGGAACGCGATCTGATGATGAACACCGTCGCGCCCGTGTGGGACGGCAACGAGACGTGGCTCGTGCTCGGCGGCGCCGGGCTGTTCGCGGTGTTCCCGATCGTCTATTCGACGGTGCTGTCGGCGCTGTACCTGCCGCTGATCTTCATGCTGGTGTGCCTGATCTTCCGCGGCGTGTCGTTCGAGATCCGCGCGAAGGCACGGCGCACGAAGCAGCTGTGGGATCTCGCGTTCATCGGCGGCTCGGCCGGCGCGACGCTGTTCCAGGGGATCGCGCTCGGCGCGTTCCTGCAGGGCATCGACGTGAAGGACGGCGTGTACGCCGGCGGCGCATTCGACTGGCTCACGCCGTTCAGCCTGCTGACGGGCCTCGGGTTGATCGTCACGTACGCGCTGCTCGGCTGCTGCTGGCTCGTCGCGAAGACGGAAGGCGACCTGCAGCGGCGCCTGCATCGCGTCGTTTGGCCGCTGACCGTCGTGCTGCTCGGCTTCATCGCGGTCGTCAGCCTGTGGACGCCGCTGCAGGATCCGGCGGTCGCGCAGCGCTGGTTCGATTCGGGGCTGTTCTGGCGCCTGCTGCCGGTGCCGTTCCTGGTCGCCGGGTGCGCGGTGTGGATGCGTCGCGCGGTACGCAACCGGCACGACATGACGCCGTTCGTGCTCGCGCTGGCACTCGTGCTGCTCGGCTACGTCGGCCTGCTCGTCACGATGTTCCCGTATGCGATTCCTCAGACGATGACGATCTGGGAAGCGGCGGCGCCGCGGTCGAGCCAGACCTTCACGCTGGTCGGCGCAGCGGTTATCCTCCCGATCATCATCGCCTACACGACGATGGGTTACTGGGTATTCCGAGGCAAGGTGCGCCATGAAGACCAGCATTACTACCACCACTGATCCCGCCGCGCGCCGGCCCGACGCGCCGCGGCCGCGGATGCGCGGCTGGATGTGGTTCGTCGTCCTGTGGGCGGGCGGCGTGCTCGGCGCCGTCACGCTCGGCTATGCGTTCAAGATCTTCATGAACCTGACGCTGTTCGCGGTGAAGTAAAAGGCAGCGCGCCGGCCGGGCGATCGCGTCACGCGCGCGGCCCGGACGCGGCGCGCATCGATCGCCCGATGGATGCGTGATCCGCTGCCTCTTCTTCCGCGTGCGTTATTGCGGCGCCCGCCGCACGACGCCGAGCTTCAATCCCAGCATGCCGAATATGCGGTTCATCGTCTGAACCGTCCCGTCGCTGCGGCCCTGCTCGATATCCTGAATCGTCTTTGTCGACACACCGGCGAGCTTCGCCATTTCGGCGCTCGTCAGCCGCATCGTCTGCTTCAGATGACGCACGGATTCGCGCAGCGACCACTCGGGATGCGCGAGAACGTCCTCGATCGCTTGCCGGCGCAACGCGAGCTGATCGGGAAGCGACATCGCGTTATAGCGTTTGTCCATCGTGTCGCCCTCGCCTAGCGCAGTGCATCCATCGTGCAGGCCGCGTTCATTTCAGCAGAAATCTATACAAATCATGCCGTTCTTCGTAGCTGAATTATATAAATTTCTACCGAAATAGGAATCGAGCCCCTTGAACTCCGGAAGCAGCGGTCGAGGGAAACTGCCGCCGCTTACCGCCGCTCGCGCAGCGCCGCCTCGATCTTGCGATCGGTCTTGTACTGGCTCAGCGCATACACCGACCAGATTGCGGCCGGCAGCCAGCCGATGATCGTGAGCTGCAGGATCAGGCAGATCACGCCGGCGATCGGGCGGCCGATCGTGAAAAACTGGAACCACGGCAGCAAGAGGGCAAGCAGCAGACGCATCGGATTTCCTTTTCGCATCGTTGAAGAACAGCGTACGCGGCCAATATGGCGCGTGACGCCCCCCATTTCAAGCCGGCGCGCGCCCGGCACGCAGCCGACGCCCCGCGCCGGAACGCCCGCACCGCCCTCGCCTTCTTCACCCGCCGGCCGCAAAAAAAACGGCCCTCGCATCGCGCGAGAGCCGTATCGGAATCGCTGGAGAAGGTACCGCGCCGCGCCCGGAACGTGTACCGCATGCCGATCCGCACGCGCGTCTGCGCGTTCCCGTCAGCCGGGATGCCGACCTACGCCGAACCGGACAGCCATCGCGCAACCTGCGCGACCAGCGGATCCGCTTCGTCGAAACGCTCGACGCCCGCCACCTGCGGCGCGTCGCAGATCGCGAACACCGGCTTGCCCCATTGCAGCCCCAGCGCGATTTCCGACAGCGTGCCGAGACCGCCGCCGACCGCGATCAGGCACAGCGACGCGCGTGCGATCAGCGCATTGCGCGTGATGCCGAGCCCGGTCGGCAGCGCGACCGACAGGTACGGATTCGCGTCCCGCGCATCGTCCTCGGGCAGCAGCCCGATCGCGCATCCGCCCGCGGCCCGCGCGCCGCGCGCCGCGGCCTCCATCACGCCCTGCTTGCCGCCGCCGACGATCGCGATGCCCGTCGCCGCGATCGCGTGCGCGATCCGCTCGGCGACGGCGAGCTGCATGTCGGTCGCGTCGCGCGGCCCGATCACGCCGACCGGCATCCGGTGCCGGCGTGCGCCGCGCTGGCGCTGCGCGAGCTGCGCCAGCGCGGCGCGCGTGTCGTCCGACCATTCAATGACGTCGTTGCCGTGCAAGTCCTTCCCCCAGTGCAAGAACGCAGGTGCAAAGCGCCGTCAGCACGATCGACAGTACGGCGGCCTGCGAGAAATCGGTCTGTCCGTCGGACAGCTTCAGGTACATCAGCAGCGGCAGGATGTTGACCTGCGTGCCGGCCAGCGCGAGCGCCGTGCCGTACGTGCCGAGCGCGATCGCACCGACGAGGCACCACGCCGACGCGATCGACGGCCACAGCTCGCGCCACGCGACGTCTAACCACGCGCGCCACGGCCGGGCGCCGAGCGTCAGCGCCGCCTCGAGCGGCCGCCGGTCGAGATTCGCGAGCGCCGGGTAGAGTATCAGCGCGACGCGCGGGATCAGGTAGTACGCGTAGGCGAACGCGAGCCCCGGCATCGTGTAGATCGCGCCGCCGACCACGGTCGGGTCCGCGCCGAGCGACGCCAGCAGCATCGTCACGAAGCCGGCGCGGCCGAACACGAGGATGAAGCCGTACGCGATCACGAGGCCGGAGAAGGCGAGCGGCACGCCGAGCAGCGCGAGCGACCAGCGGCGCCGCGCCGGCGACTGCCCGGCCAGCACGAACGCGACCGGCACGCCGACGGCGACCGACAGCGTGCCGGCGCCGAGCGCGAGCGCCAGCGAACGCACGATCGCGTCGGCCACGAGCGGATCGCCGAACACCGCGGCGAACGCACGACCGCCGCCGTCGAACGCGGCGCCGACGAGCGCGGCGAGCGGCAGCACGAAGCACACCGCGAACAGCCCGGCCGCCGGCACCGCGCCGTAGCGGCGCAGGACGCCGCGCTGCATGGACGAAACCCGCATCGCGCGCCCCTTACTTGCCGAGCGTGGCCTGCGACCAGAGCTGGTCGACTTCGGCCTTGTGCGCCGCGGCCTTCGCGACGTCGAGCGGACGCACCTGCGGCGCGTTCGGCAGCTTCGCGGCGACGTCCTGCGCGACCGGCGTGCCGGGCACGGCCGGACGCACGAAGCCCTGCGCGAACAGCCCCTGCCCGACGTCGCTCATCACGAGGTTGAGCCACAACTGCGCGGCGGCCGGATTCGGGCCGTTCTTCACGAGACTCATCGCGTACGGCGCCGACACGCTGCCGTCCTGCGGAATCACGACTTCGGCCGCGTCACCCATGCCGTCCGCGTACTTGGCCTTGAGCCCGTCGTTCTCGTAGCCGATCAGGATCGGAATCTCGCCCTTGACGAATTTCGCGTACGGCGTCGTCCCCTCGACGCGCAGCACGTTGCCCGCCTGCTTCAGCTTGCCGAAGAAATCCGCGCCCGGCTTCGGGTTGTCGACGCTGCCGCCGTTCGCATAGGCGGCGGCGAACACGGCGACCTGCCCCTGCCCGGTCGAGCGCGGATCGAGATAGACGACCGCATTGCGATATTCGGGCTTCAGCAGGTCCGACCAGCGCTGCGGCACGTTCTTCACGAGCTTCTTGTTGACGAGCAGCGCGATGTTCAGCGAATGCACCGCGAACCAGCGGCCGTCGGCCGCGCGGAACACCGTGGGCAGCTTGTCGAAATTGACCGGCTTGAACGGCGCGACGACGTCCTTGGCCGTCGCATCGAGCGCCGACGCCGCGAAGTAGTACGCCGTGTCGGCCTGCGGGCGGCGTCGCGACTTGTCGAGCGCGACGACCGTGGCGGCCGAGCCGATGTCGTTGTACGTGATCTCGACCTTCGGGTAGCGCTTGCGGAATTCGGCGAACAGCGACTTCCAGTTCGCCCATTCCGGGCCCGTGTCGAACGACACGACGAGCCCTTCGTCGGCGGCCTTCTCGTACAGCGCGTCCTCGCCGGGATACAGCGGCGCGGCATGGGCCAGCGCCGGCGCGAGGGTCGCGAACGCGCAGAGCGCCAGCAGGCGGCGGCGCGTCGCATGAAGAAAGTGGCGGCGTGCAGACATCGTGATTCTCCGTTGAATAAATGGGTCGCCCGCGCTCACGCGGCGGGCAGCACGAGAAGATGGTGCGGCTCGATCGACACGCAGCGCGCGGGCAGCTCGCGCCCTTCGCCGAGCAGTGCGTCGGTCGCGCCGGCCGGTACGAAGTCGAAGCGCTGGGTCGCACCGAAGTAGCGCACCTCGCCGACCCGGCCGTCGATGCGGTTCGCGACGGACTCGGGTGGATCGGGCTGCAGGTGTTCGGGCCGGATCAGCACCTCGACCGGGTCGCCCGGCCGGTGCGCACCCGTATCCGCGCGCAGCGTCGTGAACCGCACGTCGACCGCGCCATGCGCGAGCACGCGGCCGCGCAGCAGCGTCGAATGGCCGACGAAACGCGCGACCTGCGCGGTCGCCGGACGCTCGTACAGGTCGCGCGGGGTGCCGGCCTGCAGCATGCGTCCGCCGTCGACGATCGCCACGCGATCGGCCATGCTGAGCGCTTCGTCCTGGTCGTGCGTGACGAGCAGCGTCGTCGCGCCGCATGCGCGCTGCAGCGCGCGGATCTCGTCGCGCAGCTGGTGGCGAATGCCGGCGTCGAGCGCCGCGAGCGGCTCGTCGAGCAGCAGCAGCTTCGGTTCGATCACGAGCGCGCGAGCCAGCGCGACGCGCTGCTGCTGCCCGCCGGACAGCAGCGCCGTGCTGCGTCCGGCCTGCGCGGCGAGGCCGACGCGTTCGAGCATCTCGAGCGCGCGGCGGCGGCGCGGCGCCGCGGCCATGCCGCGCATCTTCAGGCCATAGGCGACGTTGTCGACGACCGACAGGTTCGGAAACAGCGCGTAGTGCTGGAACACCATCCCGACCTCGCGCTGCCACACCGGCACGCCGGCCATGTCGCGGCCGCCGATCGCGATACGGCCGCCGTACCCGTCGAGCAGGCCGGCGGCGAGGCGCAGCAGCGTCGATTTGCCGGAGCCGCTGCGGCCCATCACGGCGAGCAGTTCGCCCTGGGCCGCGGACAGCGTGACCGCGTCGACGCCGTGACGGGCGCCCGGATACTGGAAGCTGACGTTTTCGAAATCGAGACTCATGACGGTTTCACTTCAGGCGTGGCACGGTGAGGACGGAGGCGAGCGTCGCGAGCACGGCAAGGACGAGCAGCACGACGGTCGCCGCGCAGGCCATCCCGGACGCGCCGTAGAACGCCTGCAGCAGCACGATCGGATAGTTGCGGTAACGGAAGCCCGCGATCAGGTTCGAGATCTGGAATTCGCCGATCGACAGCGCGGCGACCATCACGAGGCCGGAAAACAGGCTGTGCCGCAGGTTCGGCAGCACGACCGTGAAGAACTGGCGCAGCGGCGTCGCACCGAGCGTCGCCGCACACGCCTCGAGATGCGCGAGCCCCAGGTGGCGCAGGTCGCTCAGCAGCGTCTGCAGCAGGTACGGCAGCGTCAGCACCGCGTGCGCGGCGATCATCAGCGGCAGCGTGCCGAGCCACGGCAGCGCATCGCCGCTGAAGATCGCGATGTAGCCGAACCCGAGTGTCAGCGCCGGCACCGCGATCGGCATCAGCATCACGATGCGCGCCGCGAAGCCGCGGCCGGCCAGTGCGCGGTGATGCAGCGCATAGGCGAGCGGCAGCGCCAGCACGGCATTGATCGCGCAGCAGGCGAGCGCGACGACGAGGCTCGTGCCGAATGCGCGGGTAAAGCTGCGGTTCGCGGCCAGGTCCGCGAACCAGTGCGACGTGATGCCGGTCGGCAGCAGCGTGTTCGTCCACGACTGGCCGACCGAGCCGATCAGCAGCAGCACGATCGGCAACGCGAGGTACAGCCCGAAGACCGCGACGAGCGCCTGCAGCAGCAGGCGTCCCGCGATCGCGCGCGGCCGTTTGTTACGACGAATCGGAATAGCTTCGGCAAGGGCCGGAGCGGCTGGCGGATGCATGGCGAATCTCGCTGACGGACACGGAACGAGTCACGCAACGCCCGCCGGGCAGGGCCGGCACGCGTTGTCATGACGGCCGCAGTGTGCGGATCCGACATGGCATCGTCATGAAAAAAACGTACAACGCCCGCATCGATCTGTGCGCGCAAGGAATAGTTCGCCGTGAAGCACCTGTTTCCCAACGTCGCGGAGCTGCACGCGTTCGCGACTTCCGTGAAGTACCTGAACTTCTCGTATGCGGCACGCGAGCTGGGCCTGACGCCGAGCGCGGTCAGCCGGCAGATCGCGAATCTCGAGACGCTGTTCGGGGTGAAGCTGTTCGTGCGCGAGGGGCGCAATCTCGCGCTCACGCGGGCCGGGCAGGTTTATCACGCACGCGTGATCGGCCCGCTGCGCGAGATCGGCAACGCGTCGATCGAATTGCTGAGCGCGCGCGAGGACAGCGACCTGCTGACGATCGCAAGCGTGCCGACCTTCACGACGAAGTGGCTGGTGCCGCGCCTCGCGCGCTTTCTGGCCGGCGCGCCGGACGTCACGCTGAGTTTTCGCCGCCATCTCGCGCACGGCGACGTGTTTCCGTTCGGACTCGACGCGGCGATACGCTATGGCGACGGCGCATGGGAAGGCGTCCGCTGCGATTACCTGGACGGCCGCACGTTCGTGCCGGTCTGTTCCCGCGAATTCGCGGCGCGACATGCGCTGCGCACGCCCGCCGACACGGCCGCCGCGCCGCGGCTCGTGCACGAGCAGGCGGAAATCGCGTGGTCGCTCTGGGCGGAGCGCCATCGCGTCGCCCGGATGAACGCGCTGGCCGGGCCGCGCTTCGAACAGTATTCGGTGCTGATCCAGGCCGCGCAAGCCGGGCTCGGGCTCGCGCTCGTGCCGCGCTTCCTGATCGTCGACACGCTCGCGAGCGGCGCGCTCGTCGAACCGTTCGACGCGCCCGTCGACGTCGATGCGCAGGGGCACTACCTGTGCTATGCGCCGGAGCGCCTGGAGACGAGCGCCGCGTTGCGGCGCTTCAGGGAATGGATCCTCGGCGCATGCGCGGAGCGCTGAGCGTGCCCGGCATGGCCGGGCACGCCCGGACGGCACGGCGCCGGTAACACGGCGCCGTGCCGCCCGTCCCGTTGCGTCAGTGGTCGATGCCGAGCCCCGGCAGCACGTGCGTGTTCTCGGCCACGACCGCATGCAGCAGCTTCGGTTCGGCGCCGAGCAGCCCGAGGATCGTCGGCGCGACCTGCTTCGTGCCGACCACATCGCTCACGGTACGCGCACGATGGAGGCCCGGGTACGACACGAGCAGGCCGAGGTGGCTGTCGTCCGGCGCGTTGCCGCCGTGTTCCTCGTCCTTCTTCGTGCTCGACGTGTAGATCACGCCCGGATTCGGCTGGACGATGATGTCCGGCGTGCGGCCGTTGGCCGGATCGCCGAACCGGTCGGCCAGCGCCGCGCCGTACAGGATGGATGCCTGCGGGCCGTCGGCGCAGATCCCCGGCGCGTTGCAGCCGAGGTTCGCCTTCAGCGTCTGCACCACGGCCGCGCGCTGGCTGCGGTCGCGCAGCCAGATCAGGCCGACGTCGTCGGTCTGCACGAAGCCCGTGCCGACCAGGCCCGAACCGTCGTTCAGGTTGCCCGTCGTCGTGTTGTTCTGGCCGAAGTTGCCGTTCGGGTCGACGTAGTTGTTCGCTTCGAGCAGCTTCGTCAGCGTGTCGCCGTTCTTCACGAGCTTCGTGTGATCGGTCGGCGACTGGCCGTGCTTCGCCGTGACGATCACGGCCGTCGACGTGTACAGGTTGCGCTGCTTCAGCTCGGCGACGATGCGGCCGATCGAGTTGTCGACGTACGTGATCGCGTTCGCGACCTGGCCGTTCGGCGTGAAGTTCGCGTCGAGGTAGCCGCCGCCCTTCGCGACCGGCGCCTTCTGCGCGACGCTGAGCGTCTGGAAGTTGGCGCCGAACAGCGTCGGCACCGGCGCGTTTTTCGTGCCCGTCGAATCGCGGCCGTCGATCTGGTTGACCAGCGCCTGCACGTGCAGGTTGTCGAAGCGCGCCGTGTGCGAATAGACGTCGGTGTAGGCGGTGTTCGTCGCCGGATCGATCGAGTTGATCTCGGTGCGCATCAGATCGTCGACGCCGGTGCCCGACGGGCCGTTCAGCCAGTCGTAGCCCCACGCGTGCTTGTCCGCCCACGCGGTGTAGGCGTTCGGCACGCCGGCCTTGACGGCCTCGAACACCGTGTTGGTCTTCACGTAGTTGTGCGGATAGACCGGCACGCACTGGCCGTCGACCTTCGCATGCGGAATCGCCTGCGGATTGAATGCGCCGCCGCCGTCGAGGCGCACGAGCGCGCCGCCGTTGAACGCATCGATGCCGGTCGTCTCGTCGAACACGACGTTCCAGCCCTGCTTGCCCGAGCACGTCGTGTCGCTCGGCGCGTACAGGTTGCGGTCGTACGACACGTCGTAGAACAGGCCGGCCGTCTTCGGCGAGCCGCCCGTCACGAGCGCGGCGAGCCCCGGGAACGAGTCCGACAGGCCGGGCGTGTAGGCGTTCGTGTACGTGACGCCGCTTTGTGCGAGCACGGCGAGGTTCGGACACGTGTTCGCGCCGATGCAGCGTGCGAGATCCTGCTCGTGCAGGCCGTCGACGCTGATCAGCAGCACGTGCTTCACGACGCGCCGGCCGTGGCCGGCGTCATCGCCCTGGCTGTTGCCGTCCTGCTGCGCCGCGTAGACGCCGGCGCTTGCGAGCGCCAGCGCGCCCGCCACCATCACCGCCATTTTTCGTTGCTTAGCGAACCTGGAAATCATCACCCCACCTCATCGATTGACGTTGAACTGCGTGACCTGCCATCAGGCGCGCAAAATATCGCCGCGCCGTGGGGCGCTCGCGTGAAGCGGGGCTTTCTGTTTTCTGTCAAACGTAACCAATCGCAAGTGACACGACGCGGTCGCAAAAGAAAGCGACCCGGCGCACGCTGCGACGTGTGCGTCCGCGGTTCACACCGGGTCGGTGCACGGTGCGCGCCGTCGCCCGCCGCGCGAATTTTTTTCACGCTTGGCGTATGACTATTGGCGTGTGATAAAGGGTTTTCCCTGACCCGGAGCACGAGTATGTCGACCCTGGAAGCTCTCCGGTTCGTGCTGGACGATGCACGCACCCCCGAAATCATTCGCCACCACGTCGTCGACGCGCTGCAGTACGCGTTGCGCAACTACGGCCAGGTATTCACCGCGAAGGAAGTCGAATGGCTCACGCATTGGGACGATGCGCGCCTGCCGCTGGCCGCGAGGAAGGAACTGGACAAGCGCGAACCGGCGATCGAGGCGCGCTGACGGGACGCGCGCCGCCGCGCCCGATTGCCGATCGGACGCGACGGCGGCGGATGATGGCGTAACGCTTACTGCAGGCCGAAGTCGACGCGCGTCGTCGCGCCCTTGTCCTCGATGCCCTTCGCATCGAGCTTCGGCGCCACGACGAACATGCGGCTCGCATCGATCTTGCCGTCGAGGTACTGGCGCACGGCCTGCGCGCGCTGCTGCGCGAGCGCGCGCAGCGCGTTGTCGTCGGCCGGCGCGTGATCGGCGAGCGCCTGCTTCATGTCCGCATCGGGCAGCGTCTTCTGCAGGCCGATCAGGTTGCGCGGCTTCTTGAAGTCGGCGTCCTTGTACGCGCGCGTCAGGTACTTCGTGTACTCGGCCGGTTCGACCTTCACCGACATCGGATCGATGCTCTCGCCCTGGCCGACCACGTCCTTCAGCTTCTGCTGGCGGACCAGCCGTTCGACGTACGCGTCGCGCAGCCCCGGCGTATCCTTCGCCGGATCGACGCGGCCGATCAGGTCCAGCCGGATCGACGGCTTCTCGGTCAGCATCTTCACGACGGTATCGAGTTTCTTCTGCTGCGCGTCGGTCAGCTCGTACGCGCCCGGCGCGAACTCGACGTAGCCGAGATCCTCGCCGCCGCTGCCGCCGAACGCATTCGCGAGCAGCGTGAACGGCGACGTGACGGCCTTCGCGATCAGGTTCAGCACCGCGCGCCAGATCAGCCCGCCGACGCTGAACTCCGGATTCGACAGCGAGCCCGACACCGGCAGGTTCACGTCGATCTGGCCGCGCGTGTTCTTCAGGAGCGAGATCGCGAGCTTCACCGGCAGCTTGGTCGCCGTGTCGTTTTCGACGTGATCGCCGAACGTGAGCTGGTCGATGAAGATGTGGTTGTTCGCCTGCAGCTGGTCGTTCGCGAGCTGGTAGTGCAGGTCGACGTTGAGCTTGCCCTTCGTGATCGGGTAGCCGGCGTACTTCGCCGAATACGGCGTCAGGTTGGTCAGCTCGATGTCGTGCGCGGTCGCCGTGAGATCCAGCGCGGGCTTGTCGATCAGCGGGTTCACCGAGCCCTTGATCGAGATCGGCCCGTTGCCCGCGAGGTTCGCGGCGACGTCGACCGGCGCGGACGTCGTCGAGTCGGTGCCGAACGCGCCGACCGTCCCCTTGATCGCGACCAGGTTCGCCGTGTAGTTCGGCTTGATGAAGTTGTCGGTGTAGGTCACGCGGCCGTCCTGCAGCAGGAGCTCGCCGAAATGCATGCGCACCGGATTCTGCGGCGGCGGCGCGGCCTTCACGACGACCGTCGCCGATGCGGCGGCCGGCGCCGACGCCTGCTGCGCGGCCGCGGCCGACGAGGCCTGCGCGGCGGCGGCCGGCGGCGTCATGCCCGGCGACAGCGGCACCGGTTCGGGCTTGCTCGCGTCGCGCGTCAGCGATTGCGCGGGGCCCGTCTCCTTCGCGACGACGTCCTTCAGGTTCAGCCGCCCCTGCGCATCGAGCAGCACGCGGCCGTAGAAGTTCGAGAACGTCACGCGCGCGGCATCGACGTCGGTGCCCTTCTCGTCGTGGTTCACCTTCAGGTTCGACAGCGCGAGCGAGCGCCAGCCGGCGAACGGGTCGGACGTCGCCTTGTCGAGCATCCGCACGTCGACCAGCGCGACATCGCCGCGATAGGTCGCGCGCGGCGTGTCCTTCACCTGCGCGAACGTCAGGTCGCCCTGCGCGTTGAGCAGCGCGCTCGCGATGGTCGCGTTCAGCGCGCTGCCGAAGTACGGCTCGAACGCGGCCGCGTCGAGGCGGTTGCCGTTGATCTTCAGGCCGAGCTTCAGCGGCTGCGCGGTCACGTCGCCCGACACGTTCACCGAGCCCTTGCGGTTCAGCGTCGCCTTCAGCTGCACCGGCAGCGGCTTCGTCAGGTCGTCGCTGATCTTCTGCACCGACAGGTCGAGCGGCTTGATCGCGAGCTTCACCGGGCGCGGCGTCGACAGGTCCGTGAAGTTCGCGGACGATTCCTTCACGTTCAGCGCGTCGATCCGGTAATGCCACGACGGCGCGGCCGCCGCGGCCTTGCGCGCAACCGTGCGCCTGGGCACCGCCGCCTGCGCGGGTTCGCCCAGCGCCGCCAGGTCGATCTTGCCGTCCTTCAGGCGCTTCACGTCGATCGCGAGCCCGGTCGCGTCGACGCTCGCGATTTCCGCGCTGCGCGCGGCGACGTCGACCTTCGTGATCTTCGCGCTCGCGTCGGGCAGCACGATCGCGGGCGCCTTCGCGTCCGGCGTCGCGAGCTTCAGCGACTTCAGGCTCACCGTGCTGTCCGCGACCTGTGCGTCGAGCGGCGTCTTGCCCCAGTCGGCCTTCGCGTTGACGCTCGCGCCGAGCGTGCCGTCGAGCACGCGCGCGCGGGTCGCCTCGCCGAGATACGGCTGCAGCGCCGGCAGCGCGAGCGCATCGACCGTCAGCTTCGTGTCGGCCTGCTTCGCCGCCAGGCTGAACGCGCCTTCGGCCTTCAGGTCGCCGCCGCGCGACAACGACGTCGACAACGTGTATTTCGCGGGCGTCTTGCCCTGCAGCGCAAAGCCGTCGAGCGTCGCGGCCAGCTTCGTCAGCGACAGCGCGGTCGGCGTCGCCGGCACGCGGTCGTCGACGTTGATCGTGCCGCCGTCGATCGCGAGATGACGGATCGTCAGGTCGAGCGGCGGCGCTTCCTTCGCGGCGGCTTCGGCCTTCGCGCCGCTTGCGGCGGCGACGGCGGCGGCTTCGCTCGATGCGGTGGCACCCGATGCGGCAGCGGCCGACGAGGCAGCGGCCGGCTTGCCTGCGGCCGCCTTCGGCGCGGCAGACGGCTGGCCGGCGAGCTTCTCGACGTTCAGCACGCCCTGCTTGTCGCGCGCCAGGTCGACGACCGGCTGGTCGAGCCGGATCTCGTCGAAATGCAGCACGTTGCGCAGCGGCTCGAGGCCGGCGGCCGCGACGTGCACGCCGCGCGCGGCGAACAGCGGCGCGGACGCGCGGTCGGTCACCTTCGCGTCGTTGAGATCGACGGTGCCCGACACGCGCAGCGCGGGTGTGTCGCCGCTCATCACGAAGTTCAGCTTCAGGTCGCTGCTCAGGAGGCCGCTCGTGACGATCACCGGCAGCTTCGCCGGTGCGTACGAAATCAGCTTCGGCACGTCGAGCCGGTCGAACGTCAGTGCGACTTCCGACTCGCGCGACTGCGCGAACGGCTTCGTCCTGCCGTCGATCGCGATCGGGCTGCCGTCGAATCGCGCGCGCAGCTTCGGCTGCACGAAGATGTCGGTCTTCGACGGCAGCGTCGCGATGAACGGGATGCCGAGCATCCAGTTGTCGACCACGTGCTTTTCGTTCAGCAGGCGGTCGTCGAAGTCGATCCGGCCGTCGTTGACCTGGATGTTCGACACCGAGAAAAGTGTCGGCTTGCTTTCGGGTTTGGACGGCGTCGAGAACTTCTCGATCAGGTCGGTGAAGTTGAAGCGCTGCGCGTCGTAACGGACGACATGGAAGCGCGGCGAGTCGACGCGCACTTCGTTGACGATCGGCGCGCCGCGGAACAGCGACGACCACGACGGCCTGACGACGAGCTTGCCGATGTCGATGAAGTCGCCCTGGCCGCCGCGCTCGCCGACGTGCACGCCGTCGGCTTCGAGGTTCAGCGTGTACGGGTTCAGCGCGACGCGCTGGACCGTGGACGGCCGGCCGAGCTGCTGGCTCAGTTGCTGTTCCGCGATGTGGCGGATCAGCGGCGGCGCCGCGAAGAACCCGAGCAGTCCGAATAAAACGAGGAAGATCAGCACGCCGAGGCCGATACGCCGGGTCCGGCGCGAGCGTGCAACGCCGCCGAGGGCATGGAGGGTAGAGGGTACGGTTTCTTTGTCTGCGCTTGCCATGCTTGGATGCCTCGGGAATGGATGCCGGGCCGCGCCGGAAAACCGGCACGGCCGTGCACGCTATCCCGAAAGTATAGGCTCAGGTGGTGACGGAACGACGTTCGGGCGCGGCTGCCGCGCCCGCGGATCGGACAGCGACGGCGCCCGTCGGTTCATTTCCGGACGACGACGGGCGGCATCCAGGAGCCGTCGCTCGCTTGCGGCTTCGGCGCGTACAGCCGCAGCGCGAGCGCGAAATCGGTGCGCGGCGCCGGCAGCCAGTTGGCCGCATGCGTGCCGCCCGGCGATGCCGACACGACCACGTCGATCGAGCCGTCGTGGTTGCGGCGCAGCCGGTCGCGGTCGCCGAGCGAGCGGCGCGCCGAGCCGACGTCGGGCAGCGCACCGTTCGTCGCATAAGGCGTGAGCGTCCAGAACCCGCGCACCGGCGGCAGCGCGCCGGGCGCGAAATGCAGCACGTAGCGGTTCGCGCCGTTCAGCGCATGGCCGTCGCTGTCGACGCGCACGAACGCGAGCGTCTCGTCGTCGCGCGTCGCGGTGCCGAACTGCGTGTAGGCCGCGTACGCGCGCAGCGTGTAATCCTGACCGTACTTGCCGGCCGTGTCGCCGATCCAGCTCCAGCCGTTCGCGTTGAGCAGGTTCGACGGCGGTGTCGCGAGCCGCGCGCGCGCCTCGGCGACGCCGGCCGTCGCGGCGTTCAGGCGATCGCCCGTCCACAGCACCGGGTAGCCGGCCGTCACGCCGATGTCCTTCAGCTGTTCCTGCGCGTGCGCATCGTCGGCCGGTGCCGGGTTGTCCTGCAGCGCCTGCGCGAAGCGCGTGAAGAACGCCTTCGGGTCGAGCGCGGCCACCTGCTCGGCCGGCGTGCCGCCGCTCGCCGCTTCCGACGGCGCGCTGCCCGCATGGACCGCGACCGACGCGCCGCGCGCGCTGCCCGTATAGACGGACAGCGGCACCACGCGGATCGTCCGCTGCAGTTTCTTCACGTTCGTGAGGTCGCGCCCGCCGCTCGTCTGCAGCCGCACTTCGAGCCACGCGTTGGCCGACGGCACGTCGATCCGCAGTGCGCCCTTCGGCAGCGTGCCTTGCCAGTCCTTCGCGGCGAAGGCAATCGTTTGCGCTCGCACGGCGCCGCGAGCGCCACGCGCCGCCACGCTCGACGCCGACCACAGCACGTTCGTCCACATGTCGAGCGCGCGGGCATCCCAGTAACGGCCGCGGGTGTCCGGCAGCGTCACGATCACCGGCTCGGCGCCGACGTCGAGCCAGCCGGTCGAGTCGAGCGTGTCGACGCCCGGCAGCGGCGGGTTGAGCGCGCCGACGGGCGGCAGCGCCTGCGCGTGACGCAGCGTGTTGAGCGGAGCCTGGCCCGGCTGCGCGCCGTCGCCGCCCGTCGCGGCTTCCTTCGCGACGTCCATCAGCACGAGCGGATACGCGTATACATAAGAGTCGGCCACTTCGGCGCGCATCCAGCCGGTTTTCCGCTGGATCGCATCCGGTTGCGACGCGCATCCCGCCAGCAGCGTCGCCAGGGCCAGCGACGCGCCTGCCGCGCGCCGCAGAGCAATTGATTCTCGTAGGTTTTCAATCATTGAATACTGGCCGAATATCGTTCTTGTCAGTCAACGCCTTGTTCGACTCACGATCGGCGAAGGCAAGGCACCCCAGCCTGCCCGGTCGCCGCTTCGCCGGGCCGACGCTGATGTCAGGCCGGTATCATAGCGCCTAAGGGCATCCCCCAATATGCCGAATAACGGGCGCAGCAGTAGCCGGCCTGTCGTCAGCCTGAATTTCCGCTGATCCGGCCCCTTGTACGAAGCGGTCCGCCGCCTGCGCTGGCCGGGCATGACAGGCGAGAATGCGTTGGCCGTCGACACGATCCTGTATTGCATCCCCCCTTGACCTTCCCATCATGGGAATGTTGATACTGACATCATTCGCGGCTCGATCCGCGCTCTTGGGGAATCCGACATGACTGAACCACTCGCCACCGCAGCCCTGCGAACGGTCGAACTGACCGTCGACGGCATGCATTGCGGCGGCTGCACCGGCCGTGTGCAACGTGCGCTGGCTGCGGTGCCGGGCGTCGTCGAGGCCGCGGTCGATCTCGACGCGCATGCGGCCACGGTCACCGCGCATGATGCCGTCGAGCCGGCGCAACTCGTCGATGCGGTCGGCGCCGCCGGCTATCGCGCTACCGTGCGCGAAGCGACGGGCGCAGCCGCGACGGGCGCAGCCGCGGCGGCCGCGCCCGCGGGGCACGCGACGCGCGTCGCAGCACTGCCGGTAACGGCAACGCCCGCCACCGCCACCACGATCGAACTCGATATCGACGGCATGACCTGCGCGTCGTGCGTATCGCGCGTGGAGAAAGCACTCGCGAAAGTGCCGGGCGTCACGCGCGCAACGGTCAACCTCGCGACCGAACGCGCGACGGTCGACGCCCCAGCGGACGTTTCCGCGTCGCAACTGGCGGATGCCGTCAGGCAGGCCGGCTATGGTGCGACGCCGCTCGCACCGGATACCGCCGCCCTCCCTGCCCCGTCCGCGACTCCGGCATCCGCCAGCCTCGAACTCGCCATCGACGGGATGACCTGCGCGTCATGCGTGTCGCGCGTCGAAAAGGCGCTGGAGAAGGTGCCGGGCGTCACGCATGCGTCGGTCAATCTCGCGACCGAACGCGCGTCGGTGCATGGCACCAGCGCGCTCGACGCCGCCACGCTGATCGAGGCGGTCACGACGGCCGGCTATCGGGCGTCGCTCGCCGCCACCGCGGACGTGGGCGCCTCGACCGACGCCACCGCCCGCGCCGGCAGCGGCGCCGCCGCGCAAGCCCCCGACGCCCGCAAGCAACGCGAAGCGATCCGCGAGCGCAATCTCGTGATCGGCTCGGCCGTGCTGAGCGCGCCGCTCGTCGTGCCGATGCTCGTCGCGCCGTTCGGTTTCGACGCGATGCTGCCCGGCTGGCTGCAGCTCGTGCTCGCGTCGATCGTCCAGTTCGGCTTCGGCGCGCGCTTCTACCGCGCCGCCTGGCATGCGGTGAAGGCACGCACGGGCAACATGGACCTGCTCGTCGCACTCGGCACGTCGGCCGCGTTCGGCCTGAGCCTGTGGATGCTGCTGCGCGACCCCGCGCACCCCGGCCACCTGTATTTCGAGGCATCGGCCGTCATCGTCACGCTGGTGCGCTTCGGCAAATGGCTCGAAGCGCGCGCGAAACGCCAGACGACCGAGGCGATCCGCGCGCTGAACGCGCTGCGTCCTGACCGTGCGCGCGTCGTCGAGCACGGTGTCGAACGCGACGTGCCGCTCGCGCAGGTGCGCGTCGGCACGACCGTCAGCGTCCGTCCCGGCGAGCGCGTGCCCGTCGACGGCCGGATCGTGTCGGGCCGCTCGCACGTCGACGAATCGCTGATCACCGGTGAAAGCCTGCCGGTGCCGAAGGACGACGGCGACCCGGTCACGGCCGGGTCGATCAACGGCGAAGGCGCGCTCGTCGTCGAAACCACCGCGATCGGCGCGGAAACGACGCTCGCGCGCATCATCCGCCTCGTCGAATCCGCCCAGGCGGAGAAAGCGCCGATCCAGCGGCTCGTCGATCGCGTCAGCGAAGTGTTCGTGCCGGCGATCCTCGGCATCGCCGTGCTGACGCTGATCGGCTGGCTGATCGCCGGCGCCGGCACCGAAACGGCGATCCTCAACGCGGTCGCGGTGCTCGTCATCGCGTGCCCGTGCGCGCTCGGCCTCGCGACGCCCGCGGCGATCATGGCCGGAACCGGCGTCGCGGCCCGCCACGGCGTGCTGATCAAGGACGCCCAGGCGCTCGAACTCGCGCAGCGCACCACCGTGATCGCGTTCGACAAGACCGGCACGCTGACCGAGGGCAAACCGTCCGTGACGGCGTTCGACGCCGTCGGCATCCCGCGCGAGCAGGCGCTCGCGCTCGCGGCCGCGGTCCAGCGGCAAAGCGATCACCCGCTCGCGCGCGCGGTGGTCGCCGCACACGATGCTGACATCCTGGCTCGCGGCGGCGGCGGCGCGGGTTCGGCCGAGGTCGTCGCGGCCGATGCGCGCGCGGTGGCCGGACGCGGCGTCGAAGCGCGTGTCGACGGGCAGCTTCTCGCGCTCGGCAGCACGCGCTGGCGCGATGAACTCGGCATCGTCGTGCCGCCCGAACTCGACGCGCGTGCCGCGGAACTCGAACGCGCGGGCAACACGATTTCGTGGCTGATGCGCGCCGATGCGCCGCGTGCGCTGCTCGCGCTGATCGCGTTCGGCGACACCGTGAAGCCCGGCGCCCGCGACGCCGTCGCGGCCCTGTCGGCACGCGGCGTCGCGAGCGTGCTCGTGACGGGCGACAACCGCGGCAGCGCGGCGGCCGTCGCGGCGTCGCTCGGGATCGGCGAAGTGCATGCGCAGGTGCTGCCCGACGACAAGGCACGCGTGGTGGCCGAACTGAAGCGCACGCACGGCGGAATCGTCGCGATGGTCGGCGACGGGATCAACGACGCGCCCGCGCTCGCCGCGGCCGATGTCGGCATCGCGATGGCCACCGGCACCGACGTCGCGATGCACACGGCCGGCATCACGCTGATGCGCGGCGACCCGGCGCTCGTCGCCGATGCGATCGACATCTCGAAGCGGACGTACCGGAAGATCCAGCAGAACCTGTTCTGGGCGTTCGTCTACAACCTGATCGGCGTGCCGCTGGCGGCGCTCGGCTGGTTGAATCCGGTGATCGCGGGGGCGGCGATGGCGTTCTCCAGCGTCAGCGTCGTGACGAATGCGTTGCTGCTGAGGAGATGGAAAGGGCGGGCGCGATGAGGCGGCGCGGCGCGAAAACGGGCGGGACTGCAACCCGCACGCTCGCCGCCGCGCGCAGGATTCAACGGCTTCGACGAATCCAGAAACAATACGCGCCGATCGCGACCAGCATTGCGCCATCGACAATACCCAGCAACGGGAGCGGATTCGTCCACTTGTCCATATTGGTCGTCCGCGCGTAGTAGGGTGGTCCGTCGCCGTATGCCTCTTCGAGATTGATCGCGTTGAACGCAAAAACGAGCAGGATCGAAATCAGCAGCGCCACACCAATCAAGATATGCAACGGGCGTTTTCGCATGTCAGTATTGAATCGTCAGTGGAACGTAGCACTCGGGCGCGTCCTTCGTCGCCGCCTCGATGTCTCGAACGAAATTTTCCATTCCGGAATGAAGATTGATGCATCCGGCAGATCCCGCCTTCGTGCCACCATGGATGAAGAATCCACCGCGACCGAACGCTCGGGTTCCGGGCATGACATGAATGGTCAGTCGGTGATCGCCCCATGCTGCGTATGAGCACGCCAAACTGTTGGCCCGCTCATCATAGGATCCACACTGGATTTCGGTTGCCATGCAGGTTGGGGCGCCCCGCGTTCAAAAGACCAAATCGGGCTCGCGGGCCCGTCCAGAGCGCGCCACGGCCCACGCGTGTGCTTACGTCAAATCGTGTCGAAACGAAAACGTTGCGCCTGCGGTGTCGAATCTTCGTCGTTAGCCAGAGACGACCGGCTTGATCAGCGTCGTCGTGATCGGCGCGAAGCCGCACGCCCGATACAGCGCACGGGCAGCCGTGTTGTGATTGAACACCGACAGCCCGATCTCGGTGACGCCATGGCGGCGTGCCTCGGCCTCCAGCGCATCGAGCGCGCGTGTGGCCCAGCCCTGGCGGCGCCGGGACGGGACGATGTCGAGGTCGTAGATGAACAGCGTGCGGTTCGGCCCTTCGGGCACGATCGCGTACCAGAGATCGCCGACCGTGGCGCCGCTGGCGGCGTCGATCAGCTGGACGAGTGTCTGGCCGGAAGTGAGCAGGCCGTCGGGCAGCAGCGTATCGAAGCAGGCGCGGGCGCGGCTCGCCGCGTCATCGGCCGCATTCTGACCGGATGACACGAGATCGCGCGCGTAGCCGTCGATGGCGCGCGTACGGTATGCGTGGAATTCACCGGCCGTCATCGGCCGCATCTGCAGCATGGCCCGGGTGTCGCGAGGGAAGTCGGACTTCCAGTGTAGCGGGACGGTCACACCGGCGCGCGATGCGACGGCGGAAAGCGGGCAGGCAGTGGCGGCCAGCGCCGCGCCGGATCAGCGAATCAGCGAATCAGCGAATCAGCGACGATACAGGACGATCGGCACGAGGTTCGCACGACGCACGCGCTCGGCTTCGGCGCGACGCGCAGCGTACGAATATTCCGCGTCGAGCGGCAGGTGCGGGGAGACGAACAGGTCGTCGATCTTTTGCAGCAGGGCAAGAATGAAGCTCATGTGAGACTCCTGACAGATGGCGCTAGGGTTTTCCCTTAGATGGACTTCATTCTAAGGGTTTTCCCTGAACTCTGCCAGCGCGCCGCATCAGTTTGCCGCACCCGTGCAACGGCCAATGGACGGTCTCCCGCGACGCGCCTTGCCAGGCCGGGGTTTGCAGATAGGGTCGGACGATTTAGTGCGTTCGACGCACGCGCTTCGCGGCCGCCGCCTCGCGGTTCGCATTGCGTTGCAGCCGGTCGACCTGCGACAGCATCGCTTCGTGGTGTTCCGCGAGCGTCATCAGCGTTGCCTGCTGCGTCGACAGATCGGCAGCCAGCCGGTCGATCCGCTGTTGCCGGGCATCCAGTTCCTGCTTCAGGTGCGCGATCTGCCGTGTTTGCAGCACCAGTGCGGTGAGCCCCGCGAACACGACGATCGCCAGTGCCAGCAGCAGCCGGTTGACGCGACGCATCTCGCGATCGGCCGCCTGCTTCATGCCGGCCGTGTCGGCCTGCAGGGTGGCGAGCCGATCCGACAGCGGGCGCAGATGCGTGTCGGGATCGAAGGCTGGCCCGCTCGACGCGGCCGGTTGCGCGCGATCCGCCGACGGCTTCGTCACGAACGACGCCGCGGAAGCCACCGGCTGCACGACCGGCGAGGCCGGCGCTGCGGCTGCTCGCGCAGCATCACGGGTACTCGCGGCAATCGCGGCAGCGACCGGCTCGGCCGGTTCGGCGGTCGCTTGCGGTTCGGCGGTCGCTTGCGGTTCGGCGCTCGCCTGCGGTTCGGCGGTCGGCGCAGTGTGCTGCGCCGGAGCCGCTTCCGACCCGGCGCCGACAGCCACTGCTCCCGGCGCACTACGCACCGCTAGCGCTGCCGCTTCGCGCGTGCCGGCAGTCGCACGTCGCTTGCCGCGGGAGGATGCGCGACGCTCCTTCGTGGTCTCGCCGGGCGCCCGCGCCGCGTCATCGAGTGTGACCGGCACGGCGGCGCCTTCGGCCTCGCCGCCCGCTTTCACGAGACGATCGGCGGTGACCGCATCGACCGCCCCCCGCACCGCATCGGCATTCGCGGTCGAACGATCGGTGTTCGTCCCGGCCGCGCCGCCGGCTTCCGACACGCTGCCGGCCTTCATCGGGCCGCCGTCGGTTGCCGGCTCACCGGCTGCGCGCGCGGCGCCATCATCGGACAGCCGCGCCCCGCCCGGCTTCGTCGTGTCGGCAGCGGGCGCAGGCACGACATCGGCATCAAGCGCATCGCCGGTTCCACGCGTCGAAGCAGACTCCGTCGTCGTCGCGACGTCGGGAGCCGGCTCGGCCGCATCGGCAGCGGCGCCCGGCGTCGCGAATCCGTCCAGCGTCGCCTGCCGAGCGGCGTCCTCGCCGTCCGCAACGGCGGCCACCGTCTCGGCGTCCACCACCGCGTCATCACGCGTGACGGCCGGCGCACGCGCAGCCGGCTCGCGCACCGGATCGCCGAACAGGTCGAGCGTGTGTTCGTCCCGCGGCGCATCGCCGCCCGCGTTGCCGGACCGCGCGGTTGCCTTGGCGGCGGTGTCTGCCGCGGCCGCGGCGGAACGCGGGCGCGAACGGGCCGATGAACGGTCGGAGCGGGAATGGGAACGGGAGCGAGGCACGGAAACGGATTCGGTCATGGAGTCGGATTGCAGGCCCGCGAGCGCGGAACCGAAGGTCGAACGGAATCAGTGACCGGCCATTGTCGCATGACCGATCGCCGATCCGGCCGATCGGATGCCGTCTATTCGTCGCCCGGCAACCCGCCGCCTTGCTCGAATCGCGTCACGCACGACAGCCCGCGCAGCTTGTCGCAGATCGCGCGGTATTCGAGATCCGACACGCGCCCGAGCGCGATGCGCACCTCGTCGTGCTCGCCCGTGTCGTCGGCGCGCTGCACGATGAATTGCTTCACGCGCGCGCTGTCGGGGCCGAGCGCCGCGTGCAGCGAATCGAACGTCAGCGCGCCGCTCACCACCGTCAGCGCGAGCTGGCGCCGCTGCCGCACAGTGAAGTACCGCCGCTCGAGCGGCTTGATGCCGGCCAGGATGATCAGGATGATGAGCGTCGCGGCAATCGCCGCGACGTACAGGCCGCCGCCTACCGCGAGGCCGATCGCGGCGACCGACCACAGGCTCGCGGCCGTCGTGAGCCCGCGCACGATCTCGCCGCGCAGCAGGATCGAGCCCGCGCCGAGGAAACCGATCCCCGATACCACCTGCGCGGCGATCCGCGACGGATCGAGCACGACGTGGTCGCTACTGCCCAGCACATCGGCGAAACCGAATGCCGACACGATCATGATGAGCGTCGAACCGACACAGACCAGCATGTGCGTGCGCAGGCCGGCCGCCCAGGAAAGGCGCTCGCGCTCAAAGCCGATGACGCTGCCGAGCGCAGCCGCGAGAACCAGCCGCATCACGAGTTCCAGGTTGCCGAGCATCCGATTTCTCTCCTTTTTTGGCGTCGGCCGCGCGGAATGTTTTATCCTTGGCCCCGGCCGCGCCGATCCTCCGGGCCGCGCCGACACGTTTCGATCCAAGCGCATAACCCCGTCATGTCCGTTTCCGACTCCGCTTCCGCCCAGGCCGCCCAGCTGCGCCGTCATTTCGCGCACGTCGTCTTGCCGATCTGGCAGGGTTCAGGGTTCGACCACACGCTGCGGCTACCGTTCGAGGCCGTCGACCCGGCCAGCCATGCACCGCTGCCCGTCACCCGCTATCGCGCCATGGCCTGCGCGCGGCAGCTGTTCGTGTTCGCGCAGGCCGGCAACATCGCGCACGCGGCCACGCTGTTCGACTCGCTGTGCAGCCGCTTCCGCGATCCGCGCCACGGCGGCTGGTTCTACAGCGTCGACGCGCAGGGCGCGCCGCTCGACACGACCAAGGACCTCTATACGCACGCGTTCGTCGTGTTCGCGTGTGCCGCGTGGCATGCGGCGTCGGGCGACGCCGCGGCGCGCGCGGCCGCCGAGGACACCGCCGCGCTGATCCAGGACCGCTTCGCGCCGCAGCCGGGCGACGCGCTGCTCGACGCCGCGCGTCACGCCGATTTCTCGTCGTCGGGCAGCGGCGCGCTGCAGAACCCGCTGATGCACCTGACCGAAGCGTGGCTCGCGGCCGCCGATGCGTTCGGCGACGCGGCGTTCGACGATGCGCTCGCGCGCACCGCGCAGGCCGTCGAACGCACGTTCGTCGATACCGCGACCGGCTGCGTCGCCGAGCTGCCGCTCGGGGCGGCCGACAACCGCTTCGAGCCCGGCCATCAGTTCGAGTGGTTCTATCTGGTCGACGCGGCCGGCGCGCGCCTCGCGCAAACCGGGCTGCCCGGCGCACTCGCGCGCGCGTTCGCGTTCGCCGAGCAGCACGGCGTCGATCCGCAGACGGGCGCCGTGTGCGCGGCGGTCGACGCGCACGGGGCCTGTATCGACGGCACGCAGCGGATCTGGGCGCAGACCGAATACCTGCGCGCGCTCGCGACGCACGGCGGCACGCCGGCGTCCGCGCCGCTCGCGCGGCAGATCGAGCGCTTCGCCGCGCGCTTCCTGCATCCGCGCGGCTGGTTCGAGTGCAAGACGGCCGACGGGCAGGTGTCGCGCGCCGACATGCCGTCGACGACGCCCTACCACCTCGCGACCGCTTACGCGGCGCTGCCCGCCGTTTCGTAACCGGCGTCGGCCGGCGACGCCGACCCGCGCTCGTCGCGAACCCCGCGAGCCGCGCGCGCGTCGCCCAGTTCGAACACCGACACCGCCTGCATCAGGTGCGCGGTCTGGTCGTTCAGCGACGCAGCCGCCGCCGCGACTTCCTCCACCAGTGCCGCGTTCTGCTGCGTCAGCTGGTCCATTTGCGTGACGGCCTGGTTGACCTGCTCGATGCCGACGGTCTGCTCGACCGACGCGGCCGTAATCTCCGACATCGTCTGCACGACCCGCGTGATCGACGCCGAGACCGTCCGCATCGCGTCGCCGGCCCGTTCGACGAGTTCCGAGCCGCCGTCGATCTGCGCGACCGACTCCTCGATCAGCGCCTTGATCTCCTTCGCCGATTGCGCGCTGCGCTGCGCGAGCGAGCGCACTTCGCCCGCGACCACCGCGAAACCGCGACCCTGCTCGCCGGCCCGCGCGGCCTCGACCGCCGCGTTCAGCGCGAGAATGTTGGTCTGGAACGCGATGCCGTCGATCACCGAAATGATCTCCGCGATCCGCCCGGAGCTCTGCGCGATGCCGCGCATCCGGTCGATCACGCTGTCGACCACGCCGCCGCCGTGGCGCGTCGCGTCGAGCGCCGCGTCGGCCAGCGCGCTGGCCGCACGTGCGCTGTCGGTGTTCTGGCGCACGGTCGCGGTCAGTTCCTCCATGCTCGCGGCGGTTTCCTCGAGCGACGCGGCCTGCGTGCCCGTGCGCGCGGACAGGTCCGCGTTGCCGCCGGCGATCTCGCCCGCGCCGAGGTGGATCGCGTCGGATGCGTGACGCACGGTGCGCACGGTGTCCGCGATGCTCGCCTGCATCGCGGCGAGGCCGCGCAGCATCCGGTCGATCTCGAACACGCCGCCCGCCCGCACGGCTTCGTCGAGCCGGCCCTGCGCGATCCGCTCGAAATGGCGGCCGGCTTCGTCCAGCGGCGCGACGACCGCGCGCCGCGCGGCCGCGTAGATGGCCGCGCTTGCCGCAAGCATCGCCACCAGCAGCACGATGCCGACCCACTTGAACCACTGCATCCCGCTGTCGATCGTGGCGAGCGCGTCGCGGCTCGACGCGCCGCCGTAGTCGGCGAAGCGGTGCAGTTCGGCGAGATACGCGTCCTGGAAGCCTTGGGTCGGCTGGTCGAGGAACGCCTGGATGTTGTCGGCGTCGAGGAACTGCACGAGTTCGCCCAGCGCGCCGCGCAGCGCGCGATAGCGCTCGGCGAGCGCCGCGACGCGCGCGCGGTTCGTCGCGTCGACGGCCTGTGCGGCCGTCAGCGCGGCGAACGCCTTGTCCGCTTCGCCGAGCGAAGCGCTGGCATGACGGATGATCTCGTCGGGCTTCGGGCCGCCGCGCACCATCCGCGTGCCGGCGCGCGACAGGTTCACGCGGGCGTCGAGCAGGCGCTCGGTCGCCTGGCTGGCCGCGTCGACCTGCGCGATCGCGACGTTCGACAGATCGTCGACGCCGCTGCGCGTCGACGCGAGCGCCCAGAAGCCGAGCGCCTCGATCGCGAACAGAAAGAGGCAAAACACGGTCAACACGCCGAGCAGACCCGACGCGAGCTTGATTTTTCCGAACATGGGGGAGATTCCTGGAGAGCCGACGATGAAGCAATGCCCCGGCATTAGCGGCATTTCTTCGTCGGACTTTAGGAACATCCGGCGAGCGGCGCCCGGCCAGTCCCCACCATTCCCGTCGAATCGCCGGCAAACGAGGACAACATGCGCGTTCGACGCAATCATCACGTCGCATCGCGCTGGCATCTGCATGAAATGCGGACGAATTTCCTTGCTTATCCGCGGCCCCCTTCCTAGAGTTCAGCGCAAGCGGACACGCATTGGGGAAGTCGATGACGGACATCACGGACCACGCGCGCGGCGCATTGCGCGCGCAACCGTTCAGCATGCTGCTGGGCACGGAGCTGATGCATATCGGCGACAACGAAGTGTCGCTGTGCCTGCCCGTGCGGGAAGAACTGCGGCAGCAGCACGGCTTCGTGCACGGCGGCGTGATCGGCTATCTCGCCGACAACGCGCTGACGTTCGCCGGCGCGCTGGTGCTCGGCCCGCGCGTCATCACCGCCGAATACAAGATCAACTACCTGCGGCCGGCCGTGAACGGCACGCTCGTTGCGCGCGCGAAGGTCGTCTACGCGGGCCGGCACCAGGCGACCTGCCAGTGTCATGTGTTCGTCATCGACGGGGACCACGAGCGGCTCGTCGCGATCGCGCAAGGCACGATCAACCGCGTCGGCGACGGCAAGATGCCGGATGCGCGGGAGGAAACGGCGTGACGGGCGCCGCCGGCCGGCTCGATGAGATAAGCCGCGAAACGCCGAAGCCGCAACGCGTGTCGCGCTAGCGTTTCATCGCAGCGAGATAGACGGCATCGCACTCGCGACGCCCCACAGCGACCACCAGCACGACGACCTCCGCCTCGCGCACTTCGTACACGAGGCGATAGCCGACACTGCGCAGCTTGATCTTGTAGCGGTCCGGATGACCGTGCGGTTTCGCCGAAGGAATGCGAGGATTTTCGAGCCGTTCGGCAATTCTCGCCTTGAACTGATCGCGAACGGTGCGATCGAGCTTCTTCCACTCCTTCAATGCAGGTTCGAGAAAGGCGAGTTCAAAGGTCATTCAGGTTGACCTTGACGACTTTCCCCTTGGCGCGTGAATCGGCGAGCGCGTTGTCTTCTATATCTTCGAGACGTTCGACCATCGCCTCCCATGTCTTCGCCGGGATGCAGTAGAACGCGGGTTCGTTGTGATTCAGGATCGCGACCGGGAAGCCCTCGCCCGCCGCCACGGTTCCCATCGGGTTCCGCTTCAGCTCCGAAACGCTCGCCGTCACGCTGGCCAGAATGGTGTGGGGCATGCTCGCTCCTGGTTTGACTGAATTTTTACTGTACCTTATTTAGCACCAAATTTAGCTCTATCCTGAATGCCCTACTGACCGCGCCAGGTTTGCTCCCGAACCGTGAGGCTCGACGCGCTACTCGGCCCCATCGCCCGCCAGTGGCAAAAAACGCGGCGCCACACGCGCCCGCACGTTCCCGTTCTCGTCAGTTCGATAGATCCCGCGCGCCGCATTGTGCGGATGCTCCAGTGCTTCGGCCACGCTCAGCACCGGCGCGAAGCACGCGTCCGTCCCTTCGAGCAGCGCGCGCCAGTGCGCGGACGGCCGTTGCGCGAACACCTCCGCGAAACGTGCCTTCAGCGCCGGCCAGCGCGCGCGATCGTACTGCGACGCCGGATCGACGTCGCTCAAACCGAGCAGCTCGACCAGCAACGCATAGAACGGCGGCTCGAGCGCGCCGATCGTCACGCATTCGCCGTCCGCGCATCGATACACGTCGTAGAACGGCGCATCGTGGAAGAGGCTCGGCTGCGCGCCATCGAGCTGCCCGTTCGCGCGTGCCCACAACGCGAGCGAGCCGAGCATCGACACGATGTCGACGATCGCGCCGTCGACCACGCGCCCCGGGCCGCCGCCGCGCACGTCGAACAGCGCGCAGACGATCCCGAACGCGAGCCCGAGCGCGCCGCCCGCATCGCCGACGACGGTCGGCGGCACGCCGGGCCGGCCGTCGCGCGGTGCCGACAGCGACAGCAGCCCCGTCAGCGCGACGTAGTTCAGGTCATGCCCGGCGGCCGTCGCGAGCGGGCCGCCCTGGCCCCAGCCCGTCATGCGCCCATACACGAGCTTCGGGTTGTGGCGCGCGCAATCGTCGGGCCCGAGGCCGAGGCGTTCCATCACGCCGGGACGCAGGCCCTCGATCAGCGCGTCGGCCTGGGCGATCAGCGCGAGCGCCGCATCGCGGCCGGCCGGCGTCTTCAGATCGAGTTCGACGATCGTCTTGCCTTCGCGCAGCAGGTCGCCGTCGCGGCCCTGCAGCGCGTCCGGTGCGCTGGTGCGGCCCGCCGGACGCGCGATCAGCGTGATGCGCGCGCCCATCCCGGCGAGCATCCAGCCCGCGAGCGGGCCGGGGCCGAGGCCTTCGAATTCGACGATGTGGACGCCGGCAAGCGGCGCATCAAGCGACATGCGATTCTCCTGTCGATCCACGTTAGCGCTTTAGCGCTTACGTGGATCCCATGCTTCGCGGTCGATCCGCGTTAGCCCTTTAGCGCTTACGCGGGTCCCGTTCTTCGCGGTCGATCCACGTTAGCGCTTTAGTGCTCACGTGGGTCCCATGCTTTGGGATCGATCTGCGATGACTCACGCCAGCGCGGATCCGTGCATCACGACCGGAGTGCGCTTCCGCGCACCGGTACGGTCACCGATCCCACGCGTTGAATAGCGAATTGCCTTCGTCACGCATGCGCCAAACGAAAAAATCCCTGCGCAGCGGGTCCGCTTCGCAGGGATCGGTCCGGTTCAGCGCTGCAGGGCTGCACGCACGAACCGCGGAAAGCTCAGAACGCATCCCCCGGCACCCGCACCCAGCCTTCCATCAGCACGCGCGCGCTGCGGCTCATGATCGCCTTCGTGACGGTCCATTCGCCGTTCTCGAGCTGCGCTTCCGCGCCGACGCGCAGCGTGCCCGACGGATGCCCGAAGCGCACCGCATTACGCTCACCGCCGCCCGCCGCAAGGTTGACGAGCGTGCCAGGGATCGCCGCGGCCGTGCCGATCGCGACCGCCGCCGTGCCCATCATCGCGTGGTGCAGCTTGCCCATCGACATCGCCCGCACCAGCAGGTCGACGTCGCCCGCATTCACGCGCTTGCCGCTCGACGCGACATAGTCGGCCGGCTTCGCGACGAACGCGACCTTCGGCGTGTGCTGCCGCGTCGCGATCTCGTCGAGCGTGTCGATCAGCCCCATGCGCAGCGCGCCGTGCGCGCGGATCGTCTCGAACTTCTCGAGCGCCTTCGGGTCGCCGTTGATCGCGTCCTGCAGCTCCGTGCCCGTATAGCCGATCGCTTCCGCCTCGACGAAGATGGTCGGAATCCCCGCGTTGATCATCGTCGCCTTCAGCGTGCCGATACCCGGCACGGCGAGGTCGTCGACCAGGTTGCCGGTCGGGAACATCGAGCCGCCCGCGCCCTCTTCGTCGGCGGCCGGGTCCATGAACTCGAGCTGCACTTCGGCGGCCGGGAACGTGACGCCGTCCAGTTCGAAATCGCCCGTCTCCTGCACCGCGCCGTTCGTGACCGGCACGTGCGCGACGATCGTCTTGCCGATGTTCGCCTGCCAGATCCGCACGGTCGCGACGCCGTCGCGCGGCACGCGCGACGCATCGACGAGGCCGCCGCTGATCGCGAACGGGCCGACCGCCGCCGACAGGTTGCCGCAGTTGCCGGTCCAGTCGACGAACGCGCGGTCGATCGCGACCTGTCCGAACAGGTAGTCGACATCATGCCCCGGCCGCGTGCTCTTCGACACGATCACCGTCTTGCTGGTGGACGACGTCGCGCCGCCCATCCCGTCGATCTGCTTGCCGTACGGATCGGGGCTGCCGATCACGCGCAAGAGCAGCGCGTCGCGCGCGGCGCCCGGCGCCTGCGCGGCGTCCGGCAGGTCCTGCAGCCGGAAGAACACGCCCTTGCTGGTGCCGCCGCGCATGTAGGTCGCCGGAATCCTGATTTGAGGAATGTGAGCCATGTTTGTGTTGTCCCTGTGTGACCCGGTCAAGCCGCCTGCGACGATTCGAGGAAGTCCTGCGCGAAGCGCTGCAGCACGCCGCCCGCGTCGTAGATCGACACTTCCTCGGCCGTATCGAGCCGGCACGTCACCGGCACTTCCACGCGCTCGCCGTTCTTGCGGTGAATCACCAGCGTGAGATCGGCACGCGGCGTGCGCTCGCCGATCACGTCGAAGGTCTCGGTGCCGTCGATGCCGAGCGTCGTGCGGTTCGTGCCCGGCTTGAACTCGAGCGGCAGCACGCCCATCCCGATCAGGTTCGTGCGGTGGATCCGCTCGAAGCCCTCGGCGACGATCGCCTCGACGCCCGCGAGCCGCACGCCCTTCGCGGCCCAGTCGCGCGACGAGCCCTGGCCGTAGTCGGCGCCCGCGATCACGATCAGCGGCTGCTTGCGATTCATGTACGTCTCGATCGCTTCCCACATCCGCATGACCTTGCCGTCCGGCTCGACGCGCGCGAGCGAGCCCTTCTTCACCGCGCCGTCGACGACCGCCATCTCGTTGATCAGCGTCGGGTTCGCGAAGGTCGCGCGCTGCGCGGTCAGGTGGTCTCCCCGGTGCGTCGCGTACGAGTTGAAGTCTTCTTCCGGCAGGCCCATCTTCGCGAGGTATTCGCCGGCCGCGCTGTTCGCGAGGATCGCGTTCGACGGCGACAGGTGGTCGGTCGTGATGTTGTCGCCGAGGACCGCGAGCGGGCGCATGCCCTTGAGCGTGCGCTCGCCGGCCAGCGCGCCTTCCCAGTACGGCGGGCGGCGGATGTACGTGCTCTGCGCGCGCCAGTCGTACAGCGGCGCCGCGCGCTCGCCCGCATCGGCCGCGCGCGCGAACATCGGTTCGTAGACCTTGCGGAATTGCTCGGGTTTCACGCTCGACGCGACGATCGCGTCGATCTCCTCGTCGGTCGGCCAGATGTCCTTCAGCGTGACGGGCTTGCCGTCCTGGTCGTGGCCCAGCACGTCCTTCTCGATGTCGAAGCGGATCGTGCCGGCGATCGCATACGCGACGACGAGCGGCGGCGACGCGAGGAACGCCTGCTTCGCATACGGGTGGATACGGCCGTCGAAGTTGCGGTTGCCGGACAGCACGGCCGTCGCGTACAGGTCGCGATCGACGATCTCCTGCTGGATCTTCGGATCGAGCGCGCCCGACATCCCGTTGCAGGTCGTGCACGCGAACGCGACGATGCCGAAGCCGAGCTTCTCGAGCTCCGGCAGCAGGTTCGCTTCTTCCAGATACAGCTCGACCGCCTTCGAGCCCGGCGCGAGCGAGCTCTTCACCCACGGCTTGCGCGTGAGGCCGCGCGCGTTCGCGTTGCGCGCGAGCAAGGCCGCGGCGATCACGTTGCGCGGGTTGCTGGTGTTCGTGCAGCTCGTGATCGCGGCGATGATCACCGCACCGTCGGGCATCTCGCCCGCCTTCTCTTCCCACTGGCCAGCGATGCCGCGCGCGGCGAGGTCGGACGTCGGCAGCCGCTTGTGCGGGTTCGACGGGCCGGCCATGTTGCGCACGACGCTCGACAGGTCGAACGTCAGCGTGCGCTCGTATTGCGCATTGTTCAGCGTATCGGCCCACAGGCCCGCCGCCTTCGCGTAGGTCTCGACCAGCTTCACCTGCTCGTCGCTGCGGCCGGTGAGGCGCAGGTAGTCGGTCGTCTGGCCGTCGATGAAGAACATCGCGGCCGTCGCGCCGTATTCAGGCGCCATGTTCGAGATCGTCGCGCGATCGCCGAGCGTGAGGCTCGCCGCGCCTTCGCCGCGGAATTCCAGATACGCGCCGACCACCTTTTCCTTGCGCAGGAACTCGGTCAGCGCGAGCACCACGTCGGTTGCCGTGATGCCGGGCTGGCGCTTGCCGGTCAGTTCGACGCCGACGATGTCGGGCAGGCGCATCCACGATGCGCGGCCGAGCATCACGTTCTCCGCTTCCAGCCCGCCCACGCCGATCGCGATCACGCCGAGCGCGTCGACGTGCGGCGTATGGCTGTCGGTGCCGACGCAGGTGTCCGGGAACGCGACGCCGTCCTGCGCCTGGATCACCGGCGACATCTTCTCGAGGTTGATCTGGTGCATGATGCCGTTGCCCGGCGGGATCACGTCGACGTTCTCGAACGACCGCTTGGTCCATTCGATGAAGTGGAAGCGATCCTCGTTGCGGCGATCCTCGATCGCGCGGTTCTTCGCGAACGCGTCCGGATCGAAGCCGCCGCACTCGACGGCGAGCGAGTGGTCGACGATCAGCTGCACGGGCACGACCGGGTTCACCTTAGCCGGGTCGCCGCCGCGCTCGGCGATCGCGTCGCGCAGGCCCGCGAGGTCGACGAGCGCCGTCTGGCCGAGGATGTCGTGGCACACCACGCGCGCCGGGAACCACGGGAAGTCGCGTTCGCGCTTGCGCTCGATGATCTGCTTCAGCGACTCGGCGAGGATCGCCGGATCGCAGCGGCGCACGAGGTTTTCGGCGAGCACGCGCGACGTGTACGGCAGCGTGTCGTACGCGCCGGGGGCGATCGCTTCGACCGCGGCACGTGCGTCGAAGTAGTCCAGCGACGTGCCGGGCAGGGGTTTGCGGTTGGCGGTATTCATGATGTGGGGCGGAATTCGGGGTAAGACGTTGCGCGCGCGCCGGCGGCCCGCATCACGGGCGCCGGCGCGCGCGGCCGAAGATCAGCGCTTCTCGATCGGCACGAACTGCAGGTCTTCCGGACCCGTGTAGTTCGCGCTCGGGCGGATGATCTTGTTGTCGACGCGCTGCTCGATGATGTGCGCGCTCCAGCCGGACGTGCGCGAGATCACGAACAGCGGCGTGAACATCGCGGTCGGCACGCCCATCATGTGATACGACACCGCGCTGAACCAGTCGAGGTTCGGGAACATCTTCTTCGCGTCCCACATCACCGATTCCAGGCGCTCGGCGATGCTGTACAGCTTCAGGTCGCCCGCTTCCTTCGACAGCTTGTGCGCGACGCCCTTGATCACCTTGTTGCGCGGATCGGAGATCGTGTAGACCGGGTGGCCGAAGCCGATCACGACTTCCTTGTTCTCGACGCGGCGGCGGATATCGGCCTCGGCGTCGTCCGGCGAGCTGTAGCGGCTCTGGATTTCATACGCGACTTCGTTCGCGCCGCCGTGCTTCGGCCCGCGCAGCGCGCCGATCGCGCCGGTGATCGCCGAATAGATGTCCGAACCCGTGCCCGCGATCACGCGGCCGGTGAACGTCGATGCGTTGAACTCGTGCTCCGCGTACAGGATCAGCGACGTGTGCATCGCGTCGACCCACGACTTCGACGGCGTCTTGCCGTGCAGCAGGTGCAGGAAGTGGCCGCCGATCGAGTCGTCGTCGGTTTCCGTCTCGATGCGCTTGCCGTTGTGCGAGAAGTGATACCAGTAAAGCAGCATCGAGCCGAGCGACGCCATCAGGCGGTCGGCGATGTCGCGCGCGCCCGGCAGGTTGTGATCGTCCTTCTCCGGCAGCACGGTGCCGAGCACCGACACGCCGGTGCGCATCACGTCCATCGGATGAGCCGACGCCGGGATCTGCTCGAGCGCGGCCTTCAGCGCGCTCGGCAGGCCGCGCAGCGCGCGCAGCTTGGTCTTGTATGCGGCGAGTTCGGTCAGGTTCGGCAGCGTGCCGTGCACGAGCAGGTGCGCGATTTCCTCGAACTCGCACGATTCGGCGACGTCGAGAATGTCGTAGCCGCGATAGTGCAGGTCGTTGCCGGTCTTGCCGACCGTGCACAGCGCCGTGTTGCCGGCCGTCACGCCCGACAGCGCCACCGACTTCTTCGGCTTGAATGCGCCTGCGGCGGCCGGTGCTGCTGCGTCTTTCGTCTCGCTCATGTTTCCGTTCTCCAATGGGTATCTGGGGTGTCACGTCGGCCGGGCGCGGCGCTCGTGCGCGCGGCCCGGCTTCATGCAAAGCGTTCCGGGAACCGTGTCCCGGCGCGCGGGCCGCGTTACTTCTTGCCCTGCGCGAACAGTTCGTCGAGCTTTTGCTCGTACGCGTGATAGCCGAGGAAGTCGTACAGCTCGGCGCGGGTCTGCATGGTCGGCACCGCCGCCTTCTGCGTGCCGTCGCGGCGCAGCGTCTCGTAGAAATTCAGCGCGGCCTTGTTCATCGCGCGATACGCGCCGCAGCAGTACAGCGCGATGTCGACGTTCGCCTCGCGCAGCTCGTCGAGCGTGAACAGCGGCGTCGAGCCGAACTCGGTCAGGTTCGCGAGGATCGGCACCTTCACCGCGGCCTTGAAGCGGCGATAGTCGTCGAGCGTCTTCATCGCTTCCGGGAAGATCATGTCCGCGCCGGCTTCCACGTAGGCGATCGCGCGCTCGATCGCGGCGTCGATCCCTTCTGCAGCGGCCGCGTCGGTGCGGGCCATGATCACGAACTGGTCGTCGGTGCGCGCGTCGACCGCGGCCTTCACGCGATCGACCATTTCGTCGGTCGGCACGACTTCCTTGCCCGGACGGTGGCCGCAACGCTTCTGGCCGACCTGGTCCTCGAGGTGGACGGCCGCGACACCGGCCTTGATGAACGAACGAACCGTGCGCGCGATGTTGAACGCGCCGCCCCAGCCCGTATCGATGTCGACGAGCAGCGGCAGGTCGGTCGCGTTGGTGATCCGGTTCGCGTCGATCAGCACGTCTTCCATCGTGCTGATGCCGAGATCGGGAATGCCGAGCGAATTCGCGGCGACGCCGCCGCCCGACAGGTACACGGCCTTGAAGCCGACGGCCTGCGCCATCTTGGCTGCGTACGCGGTGATCGCGCCGACCACCTGCAGCGGCTGCTCGGCCGCGACTGCCGCGCGGAATTTCGCGCCGGCGCTCTGAAGATGCGTGTTGCTCATGAACGGCCTCCTGAAGGAATGACCATGAACAGCAAGGACCGGGCCAGCTTGTGAAGCGGGGCTAACCCACTGATTTTTAAGCAACCGGCATGGGCGAGGCAGCGCCCAATGATTTCATTTCAGCAATTTCAGGTTTCAAAAATGAAATCGCGCGCGCATAATCGGTCGCCATGGACCTCTCCTCGACCAAGCCCGTCGGCCCGGCCGACCGCACGGTGCGTCCGCGCATCTGGGCGATGGGCATCAGCCGCCTGCGCGACCTGTTTCGCGAGATCGCCGGCGAATTCGACGAACGCGCCGACGTGCGCATCGTCACGCGGGCCTATGAAGACGCGCTGAGCGCGATCGCGGAGGCCGGCACCGCGCGCCCCGACGTGATCGTCGCAGCCGGCTCCAACGGCGGCTTCCTGAAAACGCGTGCGCAGGTGCCGGTCGTGGTCGTGTCGCCGACCGGCTTCGACGTGATGCAGGCGCTCGCGCGCGCGCGGCGCGACGCGTCGCGGATCGCGCTCGTCAGCGCCGGCGAGACGCCGCCCGAAGTGCGCCGCTTCGTCGCCGCCTACGGCCTCGACGTGCAGTTTGCGTCATATCAGTCCGCGCAGGAAGCGGAAGCCTGCGTGCACGACCTGCACGACCGCGGCATCGAGACGATCGTCGGCCCCGGCCTCGTCACCGATCTCGCGGCGAGCGCCGGCATGGGCGCGGTGTTCCTGTATTCGCACGCGTCGGTGCGCAAGGCGGTCGAGACGGCGCTCGAGGTCGCGTACGCGACGCACGCCGAGGCGTTTCGCCGCCAGCGGCTCGACAACCTGCTGCAGCACCTGCGCGACGGCGTGGTCGCGCTCGACGCGCGCGGCCGCGTCGAAGCCATCAACGAGCGGCTCGCGTCGGCGCTCGGGGTCGAACCCGCGGCGGCCGTCGGCCGCGCGCTCGTCGACCTGCGTCCGGAACTGCGCACGCTGCGCGGCGAGGACGGCGACGCGCTCGCGACCGTGCGCGGCGTGCGCTACGTCGTGCATCGCGGGCCGCTCGTCGATCGCGGCGTCACGTCGGGCAGCGTGCTGACGTTCCAGGAATCGCGCGCGGTCGAACGGCTCGACCGCGCGCTGCGTTCGCAGCCGAACACGCAGCAGTTCGCGGCGCGCTACACGCTCGACGACGTGGTCGGCGCGTCCGCGCCGATGGCGCGCGTGCGCGATCTCGTGCGCCGCTACGCGAAATCCGATGCGACCGTGCTCGTGCTCGGCGAAAGCGGCACCGGCAAGGAAATGATCGCGCAGAGCCTGCACGCGCTGTCGGTGCGGCGCAGCTATCCGTTCGTCGCGATCAACTGCGGCGCGTTTCCGGAGGCGCTGCTCGAGAGCGAGCTGTTCGGTTACGAGGAAGGCGCGTTCACCGGCGCGCGGCGCGGCGGCAAGACCGGGCTGTTCGAGGCCGCGCACCGCGGCACGCTGTTTCTCGACGAGATCGGCGAGATGCCGCCGTCGCTGCAAAGCCGGCTGCTGCGCGTGCTGCAGGAGCGCGAGGTGATCCGTCTCGGCTCGACCGAGCCGATCCGCATCGACGTGCGCGTGATCGCCGCGACGCACCGGCCGCTGCTCGCGGCCGTCGAGGCCGGCACGTTCCGCGCGGACCTGTATTACCGGCTCAACATCCTGAACGTCGGCCTGCCGCCGCTGCGCGAGCGCGCCGCCGACATTCCGGCGCTGGCGGCCACGCTGCTCGTGCAGGCCGCGCGGCGCGAGCCGCGGCTGGCCGAACGCATACGCGAGGCCGACGATGCGATGCGCGTGATCGGCGCGACGCAGGCGACGCTCGCGCGCTACCGCTGGCCCGGCAACGTGCGGGAACTGCAGAACGTGGTCGAGCGGATCGCGGTGGAACTCGCCGAGGAGGTCGACGAGCACGATCCGGGCGCCGCGTGCGCGGCACTCGCGCCCGATGCGCTGCAGGCGATCGCACCCGAGCTGTTCGCGGCGCCGCCCGATGCGGCCGATGCCGACGCCACCGACGCGCAGACGCTCCACGCGCGCCGCCGTCGCGCGGAAGCAGACGAGATCCGCGCGGTGCTCGATGCGTGCGGCGGCGATCGCGATCGCGCGTGCGCGATACTCGGCATCAGCAAGACGACGCTGTGGCGGAAGCTGTCGGCGAAATAGGTTCGGGCGGGATGGGCGCGATCGACGCGTGACGCACAGGGACGCGCGCTGCCGTCAATCGGCCTTGTGATAGTGGCGGTACGCCTTCGCGCGATTGCCGCAGGACGACATCGAGCACCAGCGGCGGCTGCCGTTCTTGCTGTCGTCGATGAACAGCCACTGGCATGCGTCGTTCGCGCAGCGCTTGACCTTCGCGAGGCGCGCGCCGCCGAGCAGGTCGGTCGCCGACCACAGCACCGGGCTCAGCAGCCCCGCGAGCGTCGCGCCCGCTGCCCCGATCCGCCACGCGTAACCGCCGTCGATCCGCGCGAGCGCGACGCGCGGCGCCGCTTCCGCCAGAAAACCGCCCAGCAGCGCGAGATCGTCGGCTTGCGGCTCGCGCCGCTCGGCCTGCGCGTGAAAGAGCCGGTACAACGCCTCGCGCAGCGCGAGCGCGCGCGTCAGCATCGCCGGCGCGTCCTCCTTCTCGGTCTCTTGTGCTTGTGCGCGACACGCGTCGGCCAGGCCGGCCGGCACGCCAGCCTGCTCGCGGCACCACGTGAACAGGTCGTCCAGCGTGCCGAAGGTTTCGGTCGGCACGTCGGCGCCACGCCAGTACAGCGTGTTCGCGAAATCGATGCTCAGCGTTTCGGACGGCGCCGGAACCAGGCAGTCCGTCGTGACGGAAGGTTGCGTTTTGCTCATGACGCGATCGTATCTAACCACCATGCCGGTTGACAAGCATCCGGGCGCTTCCTAACATAACCAGCATGGTGGTTAAAAACGGGTTTGCTGCTGTGATGTCCCCTCTTTAGTTCAAGGAGCCACAGATGATCGATCGTTTTTCGCACGACGTTGTCCACACCGGCCGCAGCCGCGCGTTCCACGACAGCATGCTGGGCGCGCTTCGCCACAAGCGGATGGCCTGGTGGTTGTAAGCAGGTTTGCTGCACTGATGCCCCCCTTCAGTTCAAGGAGCCACAGATGATCGATCACCTTTCGTTCGGCGTTGCCCACATCGACCGCAGCCGCGCGTTCTACGACAGCACGCTCGGCGCGCTCGGTTACAAGCGGCTGTACAGCGACGACGGATCCCTCGGCTACGGCACCAGCGAACCGGTGCTGTGGTTGCAGCACGCGGCGCGTCCGGTCGTCGCCGATCCCGATTCAGGGTTGCACCTGTCGTTTCGCGCAGCGTCGCCGGTGGAAGTCGATGCGTTCTACCGCGCCGCGCTGCAGCACGGCGGACAGGACAACGGCGGGCCTGGCAAACGCGAGCACTACGGCCCCGGCTATTACGCGGCGTTCGTCGTCGATCCCGACGGGTATCGCCTCGAAGCCCATTGCGAGCTGGGCAACGTCGTCTGATCCGCCGAGTCCCAACGCGGATGAACGACAAGGGCCCGCTTCCGCGTCATGCGGAACCGGGCCCTTGTCTTTGTTGCATCGGGGTCGGCGCTCGACTCGCGTCGGTCGCCGCCGGCGATCCGGCGACGGGTCCGGCGGCGCTGGCGGATAGCCAGCCGGTTACGTCCGCCAGCCTCGCCCGCGCCGCGCGAGCGCTCACTGCGCGTTGCGCGTGCTCTGTAACTGCTCGCCGAGCCCCGCGATCCCGAGGCGCACCGTCTGACCGGCCTTCAGGAACACCGGCGACGGCTTGATGCCCATCCCGACGCCCGGCGGCGTACCGGTCGTGATCACGTCGCCCGGTTGCAGCGTCATGCAGGTCGACAGGTAGGCGATCAGTTGCGCGACGGTGAACACCATCGTGCGCGTGTTGCCGTTCTGATAGCGGTGGCCGTCGATCTCGAGCCACAGGTCGAGGCGCTGCGGATCGGGCACCTCGTCGCGCGTGACGAGCCACGGGCCGATCGGGCCGAACGTGTCGAAGCCCTTGCCCTTGTCCCACTGGCCGCCGCGCTCGATCTGCCACTCGCGCTCGGACACGTCGTTGACGACGCAGTAGCCGGCGACGTAATCCAGCGCGCGCGCTTCGTCGACGTCCTTGCACGTCGCGCCGATCACGACGCCCAGCTCGACTTCCCAGTCCGTCTTCACGGAGCCCTTCGGGATGTCGATGCCGTCGTTCGGGCCGCAGATCGAACTGGTCCACTTGCCGAACACCACGGGTTCCTTCGGCACCGGCATGCCGGCTTCGGCTGCGTGATCGGCATAGTTGAGACCAATGCCGATGAACTTGCCGACGCGCCCGACGCAGGCGCCGATGCGCGGCTCGCCGGAGACGAGCGGCAGCGTGGCCGGGTCGATCGCGCGCAGGCGCGCGAGACCGGCGTCGGACAGCGCGTCGCCGGCAAGATCCGGCACGTGCGCGGACAGGTCGCGAATCCGGCCGTCCGCGTCGAGAATACCGGGCTTTTCCTGGCCCGACGGGCCATAGCGAAGCAGTTTCATCGTGCTCAACCTCTGTTGTCGAATGTGACAGGATACCGGCCGACGCGGCCGCTGACGGCCACGCGCCGGACTGAATGCCGATCGTCGATGACGCGCGTCGGCCCCCGAATCCGGCAGGCCAATCGACACGCGAGGCTCGCGCAGGCGCAGCGATCGCGGCGCCGCACCGGGTGCGACGCGCATCGAACGGGCGGCCGCCGGTCTGCGCATCGGCGACGACGGCCCGGCATCCGCGCCATGTGCCGGCCGATGCCGGTCGGCTTCACGCGCGGCCGCACCGTCGCTGGCCCGCCGCTCTTTGTACCATCGGCGGCCCGCCGTGAAGTGGCGCGCGACGGATACCGACTATTGGTGCGCCTGCGGAGATTGCACAGCAGCATCGGGGCCGCCGAACCATCGGCTTTACGCCCAATGCTGCGGTCCTTCGATACCGAAAGATGAATGTCGAATATTTCTTACGACCCTGTCATCGGGAACGGCACGTGATCCGTTCTTGCTGGACAACGATCGGCAAAAAGACGCCGCATTGCACACTGAACGTTTATTGTCAGGCTCGTCCGGACGGCAGTCACATCCGCATGCGGCTTCGCGAATCTGCGTGCAAACCGGCCAGCGTGCGTCGCCAACCGATTGGCTATTCCCGGACTTCCTACCATGACGCAAACGACCAATAACCCGCTCCCCGGCAGCGACGCACGGGCGTCGATGGGCGCAGCCGACCGCTATCGCGCACCCGCCCTCGACAAGGGGCTCGACATTCTCGAACTCCTGTCGGAACAAAAGGAAGGACTCACCCGCACCGAAATCACGAAGGAGCTCGGCCGCAACGCGAGCGAGATCTACCGGATGCTCGAACGTCTCGTCGCGCGCCGCTACGTGATGCGCTCGAGCGGCGGCGACCGTTACACGCTCAGCCTGAAACTGTTCGCGCTCGCGCACCGCCATCCGCCGATGAACCGGCTGATCGCCGAGGCCTTGCCGCTGATGCAGCGCTTCGCCGATGCGGCCGAACAGTCGTGCCATCTGACCGTCTACGATCGCGGCAACCTGCTCGTGATCGCACAGGTGGACGGCCCCGGCCCGTGGGGCGTGTCGGTGCGGCTCGGCTCGCGCGTCGGGCTTGCCGATACGGCGTCGGGACGCGTGATGCTGTCGTTCCAGGGTACCGAGCAGCGCGCACACATGCTGGTCGAGCATCGCAAGGTCAAGGGTGAAACGCCGATGAACGAGCAGGAACTCGCGCACGCGTGCCAGTCCATCCGCCAGTCCGGCTACGTGCGCCAGGACAGCCGCCAGGCATACGGCGTCACCGACCTGAGCGCGCCGATCCTCGGCCCGGCCGGCCATGCGATCGCGGTGCTGACCTGCCCGTACATGCGCCGGATCGACGCGCACATGGCGCCGTCCGTGGAGGTGGTCGTCGCAAGGCTGCGCGATACGGCAGGCCAGTTGTCGATGTGCCGCGCGGAGACTTGCTGAATGTGGTTGAGCGGGCGACCGCGTTGAAAGTGGTCGGGCGGTCGGGCGCGGCGGGCGGTCGTTCGGTCAGCGGGTCGGGCAGGCCAGTGCGACGCCGCCCACGCGGTATGCGATGCGCGCCGGTCGCGCAGGCGTTCGTACCGGCATTCCGCAGACCGTTTCCGGATGCGCGGACGCCGCGCTACGCTAGAATAGCGGCCCTCTCAAAAACTACGGCGGCCGGCTGTCGCGGCCGTCGTATCCGATGGATGTCATGGCCAAACTTCTGAACGATCAAGAATTCCAGCGTTTCTCCGAACTTCAGCAGAAGCAGGCGAGCTTCACGATCACGTCCGAGGAAGCGGACGAGCTGCGCGACATCGTCGCGCGCGCGCAGAAGAAGCGCGACGACCGTGCCGCAGCGATGCGGGCGATCGAGAACTACATCGAGCAGTTCGACATCACGCCCGACGAACTCTTTTCGCCCGAGCAGATCGGCGACGCCGCACGTACCTACGGCCTCATCACGGCCACCAAGAAGGAACGCACGCTGCCGCCGTCGATCACGTTCAACGGCAAGCCGTACCAATGGACCAAGACGCTTCCGGACGACGTGCGCGGCGCGCTGTTCGATGCATTCACGTCCGGCGAATCGGTCAAGCGCTTCATCGCGATGCCGAAGGACATCGCGCGTTGCGCGCTGACGATCGCCCGCCTCGAGCGCGAAACCGGCGGCGTCTATGCCGACGCGCACCTCGAAGAACTCGCGATTTCGCGTGAGCAGGTGAACGACGCGGCGTCGAAACTCGCCGCATAAACGCTGCTGCGGGCACGGTTCATGCGTGCCCGCACCGGCGCGGACGCCGGCAAAAGCCGGCGCCGCGCCAGCCGGAGCACTGCGTTCGCAAGCTCCCGAAAAATCTCACCGAAGCGTCCCGTAAGCGCTCACCTTGGCATCCCGGAAAAGCTCACCTGAAGCCCCCGGAGACGCTCACCAACCCCTTCCCGAACGTTCTCACCGATGCCTCCCGGAGATGCTCACCGGGCCCTCCCGGAAAGGCTCACCAGGGCTTTCTGCAAGGGCTCACCGGCAGGTCCCCGGAAAGGCTCACCGAGCACTCCCGTATCGGCTCACCCGACAGCTCCCGGAAAAGCTCAATCGCGGCTCCCGAAAAGTCTCACCTTTGCTCTGTTTCCGATGCTGCGCGTGCGAAATGCCGGAGTTCGTGCGCTCGACCACGGCCCCGGAACCGGTGGTACGCGGAGGTCATCGGCGCACGCAACGCGCCCGCCGCGGATGCCGTGACTCGACGCGCTCGACATTCCCCGCCGGTCACCGAGCGAACGTTGTACCGATCCGCGCAGTCGAGAGAACCAGCCGAACGATCGGCACACCGAACGACGACGAATTCGCTCGGCAGCGCCTGTGCATCATCGACATCATGCATGCCGTACCGGCTCTGCACGCTGCCGCCGGACGCGCGAGCACGCTCACCCACGCAATTACGGTTGCAGCTTCATCCTGAACCCCACCACGCCGGGTTCCTCCGTCGTCGACACGGCGAAGCCGCACGCCTTCGCCAGCGAGATCATCGCGGTGTTCTCGCGCAGCGCCTCGCCGATCATCCATCCGGTGCCGCGCGACCGCGCATAGTCGATGATGCGGGTCATCATCAGCCGCCCGAGGCCCTTGCCCTTCTGATCGGGCCGCACGGCGATCGCGAACTCCGCCGTCTCGTTGTCGGGATCGGTAACCGCACGCGCCACCGCGAGCGTGTGCGACCGGCCCGACACGTCGGTGAACGACACGATGAAGGCCATCTCGCGGTCGTAGTCGATCTGCGTCATGCGCGCGACTTGCGAATGATCGAAGCTGCGCACCGCGCCGAAGAACCGCATCCGCAGATCGTCCGGCGTCATCGCGCCGAGCAGTTCGTTGTGTGCTTCCTCGTCTTCCGGACGGATCGGACGGATCGTCACGGTCTCGCCGCGCCATTCGAGCGTCTGCTCGAGATGGCGCGGATACGGCATGATCGCGAGCCGGCTGCGCCCGGCCGCCACCGTGATGCGCGGCCCGACCACGTATGCCCGATCGGACAGCACGCGCAGCGTGACCGACATCGCGACGACTTCGCGCACGTCGCAAACGACTTGCGACAGTGCCGTCAGCGCATCGAGCGTGGGTTCGACGGGCGTGCGGCGCGCATATGGCGAACGCTCCATCACCGCGCGGGCGAGCACCGTATTCAACGGCGGCAGCCCGTACACGACGAACGGCGCCGATACGCCATCCGCCGGCGGCACGGCATAACGGAACACCGGGCCGAAGTTCGAATCGTCGTACATGTCGACCGTGACGTCGACGATTCTGGCTCCGGCCGATTCGTCGGCCGGTGAATCGGCCGGCTCGCCGTGCAGGCCGAAGTGGGAGAGCCAATGCAACGCCGCTTCGCCGGCCAGTTCATGCTCGCCGGCCTCGACCATCCGTCGCGCCTCGGCCTGCGCGGATGCAACGCATTCGGCCGGCTGCTGCGGCGTGCCCTCGGGCGTCTGCATCAGCAACTGCCGCCCGAGGTTGTAGTCGACGAGCCGTGCGTATGCGCGCGCAAGCCGCTGCGGCGTGGTGTGCACGGGAATGCCGTTCGCGTGCAGTGCGTCGCGCGTCGCCGCGTCGACCGCACCGAAGAAACACGCGAGGATGCCGCGGTACGCGTACTGCCGCGATTCGATCAGCGTGCGCGCGACCGCGTCGGCCGGCGCGCTGTGAGACGTCGAATGCACGACGAACAGCGTGCCCGTTTGCGGAAACGGCGCGAGCGCCTTGATGGCGGCGCCGAAATGTTCGGGACGCGCATCGTCGCCGAGCGTCAGCGGATTGCCGGGGGCGGCCAGATGCGGCAGCGCGGCCGCGACCGCCGACGTGGCCGCCGCCGGCCAGTCGGCCAGCACGTCGCGCACCTCCGCGACCGCATCGACCGCGAGTTTCGCGACGCCTGCGTCACTCGTCACGAGCGTCGCCGCGCCGCGCGCGGTGACGCGCCCGACGCCGAGCGTCTCGATCTCGTCGAGCAGATCGTCGAGCGCATCGACACGCACCAACCCCGCGCGCTGGAACGCCGCCGTGTAAAGCGCGTCGCCGGGATCGGCGCGCCCGGTACGCAGCGCGAGCACCGGCTTGTTGCGCGCCGCCGCGCGCGCTGCCGACATGAACTTGCGCGCGGCGCACACGGTGTCGAGTTCCAGCAGGATCGCGCGCGTGCCGGGATCGCTGGCGAGGTAGTCGAGCACGTCGCCCGCATCGACGTCGGCCTCGCGGCCCAGCGCGACGACATGCGAAAAACCGAGGCCTCGCGCATCGGCCCAGCCGAGTACCGCGTTCGTCAGCGCGTTCGATTGCGACACCCACGCGACGCCGCCCGATCGTGCCGTATAGGCCGGCGCGCCGAAATGCGCATGCCGCGCGGGCGACAGCACGCCGAGACTGCCGGGCCCGACGATTCGGAGCACGAACGGTTTCGCGGCCTTGAGCGTGCGATCGAGCGCGGCGCGATCGGCGTCGGTGCGCGCCTCGCCGACGATCACCGCGACGCGCGTGCCGATCTCGCCGAGCTTGCGTACGATGCCGGCCCACGTGGCAGGCGGCGTGCAGATCACGGCGACCGACGGCGGCGCGGGCAGCCGGTCGACATCGGCCACGACCGTGTGCCCGTTCAGTTCGCGATGCTTCGGATTGACGGGCCACACGGGCCCCTCGAACGCGCCGTCGAGCACGCGCGCCCACACCATCGCGCCGATACTGCCCGCGCGCGACGATGCACCGACGACCGCGACGGAGCTGGGCTGGAACAACGCATCGAGATGGCGGACGGTCACATCGGCTCCATACGGTAACGAAAGACGACACGACCGGCACACGGGCACGGATGGCCGTGCACCGGTCGACGCGAACTCCAAGCATAGGCGAACCCGGTGCGGCTGCCTATATGCCGAACGGCCGACTGTGCGACGCGCATCAATGCCCGCAACATGGGCCGGTCGCCGACGCCTTCGCACGACGCAATGGGCGAAGGCGACACGATGCGGTCATCCGGCCGTCACTTCAAAGGTGAGGATTTACAGGAACCATGGTGAGCAACTTCGGGAATTGCACGGCGCAATGCGCCAATGCGCGAGAGGTGACGGCAATCGGCGGTACGTCAGCACCGCGGCGATCGACAACGCCAATGCGCGCATGCCGCGTAATTGCGGGGTTGTTTACCGGAATTCGCGGCGATATCCGGTCGAATCGCGGTGAATTCGCAAAACGGCATCCGTCAATCGCGCGGCATTGGCGTTCAATTCGCGGTTTCAAGTCGTGCTGCCGCCACCCAAAAACAAAACGGTGCGACGGCCGCATGGCCGTTCGCACCGTCAGTCAGCGCACGAAAGGTGAGAATTTTCGGGAGTCAGTCCTTGATCAGGAAACGCGCGCGGTTCTTGCCGAGCCATGCCGGCGCACGCCCGCGGCCACTCCACGTTTCGCCCGTCTTCGGATTCAGGTACTTCGGCGGCAACGGACGCTTCGGTTTCGCGGCGGCAGCAGTGCCGATCGGCCGGAAACCGAGCTCTTCCGCGGTAATGTCGAACTCCTCGATTTTCGCCCGAATGGCGGCAATCGCATCGGCAATCGCCTTTTCGCGTTCCTTGTCGATCTTTTGCTGAAGTCTTTCGAGCTGCGCTGTCAGTTGCCTGTAGGTCGCCATATTGGATGGGACTCCGTGAGTGTTATTCATGAAAAATAGCCGACTCCAAGCGAATGGAAAAGCGCTTCACCCGATTATGGTCTCCTTATCCAGGCATATCGGGATCAATAGCCGCTTTTCCTCTTGCATGCGAAGAGAAGATTTCGCACGGCGTCATCGGTCGATTGCTGGAGAACGTCGTATTCCCCATTGCAGATGGCACGGGCATTGTCCGTGCAATTGCTCCAGTCGCTGCCGGTGCACTGCACCTGCGTAGTCGGGCGCCCGTCAGAAGTGAACAGCGGCGCCCCACCGCCGCAGCCGCCGAGCCCCGCAACCAGGGCCAACAATCCGGCCCGACGCCAATGCGTTCGAGGCCACCGACAGACCGACGCAAGCATGTGATTCATTGTTCTTTCCGTCAACCGATTTTTGAATGCCGCGAGTATGCCACGCACCGTCGTCACACGTTCAGTCCCGCGCTCGGTCCGGCGTCCGGTCCGGGCGTCCGCGCGTCTTGTACGGCACGGCCCGGTGCGGATCGTCGGTGATGCGAACGAACACCTGCTCGACGTCGGGGAGCGCGCCGAGTTCGCGCGCCAGCGCCTCCCGATCGAATGCCGGATCGGCGCACCCTTCGACATAGATGAAGCGCCGCTGCACGGTGATCCACAGGCTCGTGCCCTGCAGACGATCGGTGCCCGCGAAATGCGCTTTCGCCGCCTCGGCGATCGGCGCGTCATACATATAGGAATTCGGTTTCGTGCAGCGGTGAGCGAGCCAGCAGGTGGTCCCGCGCTCGGCGCGGTAATGCGCGTCGTCCGTCATCTCGGCACGCGTCATCCACGGGCCGAGCGGCAGCGGGCATTCCGCGAAGCCCCGCGACAACGCGACGAACGGATCGTTGTACCAGTTGCGCCGCACCGCAGGCGAATCCTCGTCGCCCGACTGAGCGAACGAGGACGTCGCCGCCAGTATGGCCAGCCATCCGGCCATGCCGATTCGCTTCATCGTTGTCTCCTGTCGGGCACTTCACCGGTGCCGTTCGTCATGTCCGGGCGCATCCGCCGCCGCTTGCTACCGGTCGATCCCGAGCGCCGCGAGTTTCTTGTAGAGCGTCGCCCGGCCAATGCCGATGCGGGCGGCCGCTTCCACGACCTTCCCGTCACAGGCCGCGAGCGCGTCGATCAGGAACTGGCGCTCCCACGCGGCCAATGCATCGGCATACGAAACGACCGGCACACCGGCGGCACCCGATGCGTCGCCCGCGTCCCGGCCGAGCGGCAACGGAACAGCCCGCGTGCCCGCCGGCACGCTGTCCGGCGCCACGCGCACCGGCCCGAGGAACGGCGCGAGCGCACCCGCATCGATCACCGAGCGATCCGACAGCATCAGCGCGCGCTCGAGCGTATTGCGCAACTCGCGCACATTGCCCGGCCACGGGTACGCGCACAGCATCCGCAGCGCATCGTCGGTCAGTTCGCAGTGCGCGGCACGGCCGTGCTGCGCGGCGAGTTCCTCGAGCGTCGCATAGACGAGCGCCGCGATGTCGGACGCGCGCTCGCGCAAGGGCGGCGCGTGAATCGTCAGCACGTTGAGCCGGTAATAGAGATCCGCGCGAAAGCGGCCGGCCTCGACCAGCGCCGGCAGGTCGGCCGACGTCGCGGCGATGATCCGCACGTCGGCGCGCACGATCCGGTTCGAGCCGACCGGTTCGAACTCCTTGTCCTGCAGCACACGCAGCAGCTTGCCCTGCAGCGGCAACGGCATGTCGCCGATCTCGTCGAGAAACAGCGTGCCGCGATCGGCCAGTTCGAACTTGCCGACGCGTCCCTTGCGGTCGGCGCCGGTATACGCGCCCGGCGCCGCGCCGAAGAATTCGGTTTCGAGCAGCGTGTCGGGAATCGCCGCGACGTTGACGGTCACGAGCGGCTGGAGCGCGCGCGCCGACGCCGCGTGGATCGCATGCGCGAGCAGTTCCTTGCCGGTCCCCGTCTCGCCGAGCAGCAGCACCGGCGAATCGACCTGTGCCGCGCGCCGCGCCTGCCGCTTGGTTTCGAGGCTTGCGGCGCTCGTGCCGACGAAGCTCGCGAACGTGTATTTCGCGCGGCGCGCCTGCGCGAGCGAACGCTGCGTCGCGATCAGTTGCTGCTGAAGCTGCGCGTAACGGGAGAAGATCGGCGTGAGCGTCTTCAACTGGTCGAACAGCGCAAAGCCGATCGCACCGACCGTCTCGCCCGCCTCGTTCTTCAACGGCAGGCGCGTGACGACGAGCGGCTCGCGGCCCGTCTCCATGATGTCGAGCAGGATCGGCTGTCCGGTCGACACGACCTCGCGCATCAGGCTGTTCGGAATCACCGCCTCGCAGTCGAGGCCGACCGCCTGCTGCGGATCGGCGAACCCGAAGCGCGCCGCATAACGCTCGTTCATCCACACGACGCGCGCGTCGCGATCGACGACCACCGTGCCCGCACTCGAATCCTCGAAGGTCCGAAACAGCGACTCGGCGGCGCGCAGCAGCACGTCGCCGTAATTGACGGGCAGGCGCGCCCAGTCGTTCATCATCGTGTCGTCGTCTCCGCGTATGCTTGGCCGGATGTCTCCGGAACGGGACGCAGTATCTCATTTTGGAGACACGCCGGAATGCCTTGTCCGGGAAAGCCCTGCCCGATTCGATCGGCTGTCCCGACGGCCAAAGCGTCTCCGGATGGAGACGATTTATGTAGAATCTTCAGACATTGGCCGGCGCGGGCCCGCCGGTCCGCGCCGGACCCATGTCCGGCGGCGCAATGCGGCCGATGGCACGAAATCTGCAAGAACCTGGGCCGGTCCGCGGCGCGCTCCGCGATCGAACAACAACCAAAGCCATTCCAAGCTATTAGGAGACTCCCTTGTCTTTCGTGATCGTCCTCGCCGCGCTGGCGTTCCTGATGTTCGCCGCGTATCGCGGCTACAGCGTGATCCTGTTCGCGCCGATCGCCGCGCTCGGCGCAGTCCTGCTGATCGAACCCGCCGCCGTCGCACCGGTCTTCTCCGGCATCTTCATGGAGAAGATGGTCGGCTTCGTCAAACTGTATTTCCCGGTATTCATGCTCGGCGCCGTGTTCGGCAAGGTGATCGAACTGTCCGGGTTTTCCGAGTCGATCGTGCACGCCGCGATCCGCTACATCGGCCGCTCGCGCGCGAATGCGGTGATCGTCGCGGTGTGCGCGCTGCTCACCTATGGCGGCGTGTCGCTGTTCGTCGTGGTGTTCGCGGTGTACCCGTTCGCGGCCGAGCTCTATCGCCAGAGCAACATTCCGAAGCGGCTGATGCCCGGCGCGATCGCGCTCGGCGCGTTCTCGTTCACGATGGATTCGCTGCCCGGCACGCCGCAGATCCAGAACATCATCCCGACCACGTTCTTCAAGACGACCGCCTGGGCGGCACCCGCACTCGGCACGATCGGCTCGCTGTTCATCATCGTCGTCGGCCTCGCGTACCTGGAATGGCGCCGCCGTTCGGCGATGGCGAAGGGCGAAGGCTACGGCACGTCGCTCGTCAACGAGCCGGAGCGCATCGAAGCGACGGCACTGCCGAATCCGGCGCTGGCGATCCTGCCGCTGCTCCTCGTCGGCGCGTCGAACTTCACGTTCACGAAGCTGATTCCGCAGTGGTACGGCGCAGCGTCGTACACGGTCGCGCCGGACGTGCTGCCCGGCGTGCACACGCCGGTCACGACGTCGATCAAGACCGTCGTCGCGATCTGGTCGGTCGAGGCCGCGCTGCTGCTCGGCATCGTGCTGGTCGTCCTGACCGCGTTCAAGCGCGTCAGCGACCGCTTCGCGGCCGGTTCGAAGGCCGCCGTCGGCGGTGCGCTGCTCGCCGCGATGAATACCGCATCGGAATACGGGTTCGGTGGCGTGATCGCCGCGCTGCCGGGCTTCCTCGTCGTCAGCGACGCGCTGAAGAGCATTCCGAACCCGCTCGTGAACGCGGCCGTGTCGGTCAGCTCGCTCGCCGGCATCACCGGGTCGGCGTCGGGCGGCATGAGCATCGCGCTCGCCGCGATGTCGGACCTGTTCATCAAGGGCGCGCAGGCCGCCAACATACCGATGGAGGTGCTGCACCGGGTCGTCGCGATGGCCAGCGGCGGCATGGACACGCTGCCGCACAACGGCGCCGTCATCACGCTGCTCGCGGTCACGGGCCTCACGCACCGCGAGTCGTATCGCGACATCTTCGCGGTCACCGTGATCAAGACGCTCGCGGTGTTCTTCGTGATCGCCGTGTACTACACGACGGGCCTCGTGTAAGCGCACGCATCGGGCGGCGTTCCGAGCGCCGCCCAACCCTGCCGGCCGCATCGACGCGGCCGGCGCGCCTTCCTGCCTCCGCGGGTTCCCGGCTGTTCGACCGTCCGGCATTGCCGCAGCGGGGCAGCGGCATCACAGCGCGATGCTTGTCGCGACGCGCCGCACCTTCCCGATACCTGCGCTTGCAAACCAGCACGGATCGCCGGGATTCGCATCCGCCACTTCGTCCCCGACCGACCGGAATCGCTCGACGCCACATTGCGGTGCAGACCGGACGACCTGTCGCCCGTCACGCGCCGCCATCCGGCGCCGTCCGCTCCACCGTTCATTGTTTCCGGCAGCAGAACACTGCGTTGGGAGCGATCGCATTTTTCCCGCGCGTGGTCGGGCCTACACTGCTTTCAACCGTCGCCGCTTCGTCAAACGAAGTCCGGCCGCCCAGCTGGAAACATGGAGGTCACGATCATGAAGCGCCTGATTCACGCAGTTGCCGTTGCCCTGGCCGTATCGGCCCCGCTCGCCGCGCACGCGCAGTCGAACCCGCCGCTCACGCGCGCGCAGGTCCGCGCCGAAGTGAAGGCGCTCAAGCAGGCCGGCTTCCAGCCGAGCGACTGGTTCTATCCGGCCAGCATCGTTTCCGCCGAAGCGAAGATCGCGCGCCAGCAAGGTGCCGGATATGGCAACGACCGCGGTGCATCACCGGAGTCGGCCCGGTAATCGCCGCAACGACGCGGCCGTCCCGCCCGACCGCTCCGTCGCGAGCCGTCACGCCTTCACCGGCTCGATCAGTTTCGCGCATGCCGCTGCCTGCGGATCGCCCGGCGGCAGCTTCGCGCACACTCCGTCGAACTGCTTCACGACCGACCTGACCGACGCATCGTGCGCGCCGCCGCCGCGCCAGCGATTCAGTTGCGTGACGACCTTGGTCAGCGCGCGCAGGTTCGCCCCATAAAACGCATCCTTGGTCTTGCCGGCCTGCGCGAGCACGCTCGCGGCGATCGCTTCGATACGCGCCGAATCGTCCGGCGCCAGCGCGACCGCATTCGCGAAATAGGTCGCGCCCCAGCGCAGCTTGGTCGCCGGTCCGCTCGCCGAGTCGTATGCCTTGCGGTACCAGTCGAGCGCCGCGGCCTTGTCGCCGCGCGCCTTCGCATTCGCGGCCAACCCCGACATGAAGTAGTACGGCGTCGCCGAACGCGGCAACTCGGCCTTCAGCAAGACGTCGGATTCGTCGTACAGCCCCGCGTCGGTCAGCGTGTCCGCCGCTTCGCTGACGAGCGCCTGCCGCTCGTACGCGTTCGCGGCGCCCTGCACCGATGCGGCAATCTGCTTGCGCGCGGTATCGACCAGCGCCGGCGCGGCGAGCGGCGCGCCACCGTGCGCGTCGTTGCGCGCGAGCAGCACGCGGCCGTGCAGCGCCATCAGCCGGTCGATCGACGACAGCGTCGAATCGGTCGACAGGCGCGCGAGCGCCGTGTCGTACGCGTCGCGCAACGTCGTGCGCTGCGCGGCGTCGCCGCCGAGGTATGCGACCACGCGCGCGGGCGCCGCGACCAGCACGTCCGAATCCGCCCGCGCCAGCGCCGGTTCGCGCAACACCGCGCGCAGCGCGTCGGCGAGCGCCGCCTTGTCGAGCGCGCCGGCCTGTGCGGGATCGTCCGATGCCGCCACCACCGCCGACTTCAGCGCGAAGCGCGCGGCGTCCGCCTTCGCGCCGGCGGCGCGCGCACGTTGCGACAGCGTCTGCAGCGTCAGCGCGACACGATCGGCCGGCACCGGCAGCGCGCCGTCGGTGTCCCAGGAATAGTCGGCCAGCAGATGCCATTCGGCCGGCGTCAGCGCCGCGCCGTTGTTCAGCGCGGTCGAGAGCGTCTGCCGCACCGGATGCGCGGCCGTCATCCCGAGCGACAGCGCCTGCATGTAGCGCTCGAGATCGGCCTCGCCCGGCAGCCGCGTCACTTCGGTGCCGTCCGGACGGAACAGGATCATCGTCGGATAGCCGTGCACCTTGAAGCGCTCGCCGAGCTTCTGCGCGCTTTCGGTATCGCCGTCGAGATACACGGGCACGAAGAACGACGAGCGAGCCTTGAATGCCTGCTGGCTGAAGATCGTCGACTTCACCTGGTTGCACGACGGGCACCATACGGCACCCCAGTACAGCAGCAGCGGCTTGCCGGTGCGCTTCGCGAGCGCGAACGCGGCATCGACGTCGCCCTGCTGCCAAGCGATGCCGGGCGGCAGATGCGCGCCGCCGCTCGACGGGCCCGATACGGGAGCGCCCTGCGGCGCGTTGGTGGCAAACGCCGCACCCGCGGCGGCGAACAGGCAGGCGGCAGTCAGGTTACGGAGGACGGTTTTCATCAAGGCGGGTTCCGTTGAAAGAGACGGTTGCGGATAGCGGCGGCGCGCGACGGCGGAACCGGTACGCTGCGACGGCCGGCCCATGCGCACGAAACGGCGAAGCGAAAACTCGACGAAGCGACGCAACAACGAAGGGCATCGACGAATGGCACGACGCATGCCGGCATCGGCCGTGGGCATCGCGTAGGGATCACGCAGGCATCGACGCGAAAAGCCCCGACCAGCCGCTGCATGCGCACACCGCGCAGCAGTACCAACTGCGGCTACCACAGCGACCGGCAAATCATTCGACGATACGATTCGCGCGGCCGGTTGAAAACGAACGAATTCTCGAATGGATATGAAGTGTGGCGTCGCCGACGTGCGCGCCTGCGCGGTCGACGCGACCACCCACTGCGCTGCATGCGGCGCTGCATTGACTGCCGTCGGTCGCTGCACGCGATCGGGTACACAGAGGCGGGCACGACAAGGCGCACGACACGGCCAATGCATGCACATGCCGCGGCCGATGCAACGACGCGCGCCGGCCCACACGCGCCTCAGCACGCTTCCATTACAGCCGCCCCTTGATCCGCGCCATCTGAAACACCGATGCATACGCGCCGTCGCGCAGCGCATAGTCCGGCGCCTCGCCTTCTATCCGAAAGCCGTGCTTTTCGTACAGTGCGATCGCCGCCGGGTTGTCGATGAAACCGACAGCGACGCCAGCTTCTCCAGCCGCGTGGCCGGCCGCGTCGAAACGGGCCGCCACTCGGTCAGCGACCCGGCGATGGGCCTCGCCGACCGCTTCTGACGGCGCCCGCGCCGCCCGGCCGCGCACCGGCCGGGCGCCGGGCGCGGATCGGTCCGATCCGGCCAAAACGCCCGCCCGGCGCGGCTCAAACATCAGAAGGATGGCCGGTGCAGCCCTCATTCAGGGACCACGAAAATGCTCCGTGTTGTGGCCCATTCGCGTTAAACTTCGTCAAGCTGCATTCAACAACGACATCTTCGCCAACCTGGCACACACGATACGAGGATAGGTTCGATGCGCACTACCGGCTCATCCGGGGCAATGACCCTGCTCACCGAACATGACCCGGCCGACGGCCGCGAACTGCGCTCGCTCCGGCTCGAATCGACCGACGACGGCAAGAGCGTGCTGCTGATCGACATCGACGAGCGCAAGCCCGGCATTCACCGCGAGGTTCGCTACGAGATCACGCCGGCCGAGCTGATCGCGGCGATCCGCTCGCACGGCGCCGAACTGCCTGGCGAAAACCACGGCGCCGCCTCGCTCGTCCGCACCCCTACCCCTTCGTGATGTCGACCGGTGAGCCGCGCACAACGCACCGGCTCACCGATCCGCCCGCATCACCCTGCCGCCGTCAGGCGCTTTGCGTCATTCCCCGCCGTCCGCTTGAAAATGGCCGATAATCGGCCCATCTTCGTACCTTCCACACGCGCTTCCTTTTCGGCCAGCCGTCATGCTCCGTGACCTCGTCGCCCAATACGGGCCGCTTCTCGTCTTCGCCAACGTGCTCGCGGCGGCCATCGGCCTGCCCGTACCGGCGATGCCGACGCTCGTGCTGTTCGGCGCGATGGCCGCGATGAATCCGGCGATGATCGGCTCGCAGCTCCTGACGGTGCTGGCGCTGTCGGTGCTCGGCGCGCTGATCGGCGACACCGTGTGGTACGTCGCCGGGCGGCGCTACGGCGGCACGACGCTGAAGACGATCTGCCGGCTGTCGCTGTCGCGCGACACCTGCGTGAAGAAGACCGAACGATTCTTCGGCCGCTACGGCGTGCGCGTGCTCGCGGTCGCCCGCTTCATTCCCGGGCTGTCGCTCGTGTCGGTGCCGATGGCCGGCGCGCTCGGCACGCGCTATCGCACGTTCGCCGGCTACGATGCGCTCGGCGCCGCGCTGTGGACGATCGTCGGCCTCCTCGCGGGGCTCGTGTTCTATCGGCAGATCGACTGGCTGTTCGCCGGCGCGAGCCGGCTCGGCCGCGCGGTACTGCTGGTGATCGTCGCACTGCTGGCCGTCTACGCGGCCGTGCGCTGGATGCGCCGCCGCGCGCTGATCCGCCAGCTCGCGACTGCGCGGATCGGCGTCGACGAGCTCGAAGAACTGCTGCGCGATGCGGCCGCGCCGGTGGTGCTCGACGTGCGTTCGCCCGAACACCGCAAGCTCGACCCGTTCACGATTCCCGGCGCGCAGTTCGCGGACGAACGGCACATCGAGGACATCGTCGCGCGCTATCCGTTCTCGCAGAAGTTCGTCGTGTATTGCTCGTGCCCGAACGAAGTGACGGCCGCGCTGATGGCCAAGCGCCTGCTCGACGCAGGCTTCACCGATGCGCTGCCGCTGCGCGGCGGCCTCGATGCCTGGCGCGACACGGGCCGCCAGCTCACGTCGCTGGTGGAGGACATGCCCGCCGCGAACGATCCGGTGGCGGGGTTGCACAAGCCGGCCTGATCGAACGGGTCGCAGGCCGGCCGCGCGAGACGAAAACGACTGAAGGGGACGTTGCGTCCCCGTTCGATCAGAACGCGTGCAGCGGCACGTTCACGACCAGGCGGTACTCCTTGTTGGTCGCGTCCGCGGTATGCGTGGAACCGGTGTGCCACATCGCGATGAACGTGACCTTCGTGTCCTTCAGCTTGCCGCTCTGGAACGTGTACGACGGGATGAAGCCGAACTCGTGGTGACGGCCCTGCACCGGCGCGCCGTTGCTCCAGTAGATGCTCGACTTGCTCGGATCGTTCGCAGCCCCTGCGCTGCCGTCCGCGCCCCAGCCCGTCACGCCCCAGACCATCGCCTTGAAGCCTGGCAGGCCCGCTTCCTTGCCGTAGAACGTGTAACGCAGCTGCAGCGACTTTTCGTGCGGCGCGTTGTAGTCGACGTCCATCGAGTTGGTCAGGAAGATGCCGTTCGTTTCGTTCAGGTAGTCGAAGAACTGGTCGCCGAGCACCTGCTGATAACCGAGCAGCAGTTCGTGCGGGCCGTGCTGCGCGGCCACCGACAGGCTGTACGCGTTGTTGTTGATCTTGCCCTGCAGCGCGTCGCCCGTGTCGTGCGTCGAGTAAACGTTACCAAAGCCGGTCCACTTGATCGACTTCGTATCGCCGATGCTGTGCTTCACCGACGCGTAGTACTGGTGCCACACGTCGTCGGCCTGGTTGGCGTACAGCGCGACTTCGCCGTCCGGCGAATAGTCCCACGTGCCGCCGACGTAGGTCAGGCGATTGATGCGCGTGCCGCCGTATTGCGTCGTGAGGTTGGTGAGCGTCGTGTGGCCGCGCGCATCGGTCTTCGTGAAGCTGCCGGCCTCGAGCATCACGTTCTTGAATTCGTTGCTGACGATCGTCGCGCCGAGGAACGTCGGCGGCAGCGCGCGGTTGTCGTGCTGTTCCATGAACGGGTTGTCGACGGCCTGCAGACCGTACTTGACCACCGTGTTCGAGATGCGCGCCTTCACGTCGTAGATGCCCGGATAGGCCCATGCGAGCTGGTTCGAACCGCCGCCGCCCTTCGCGATGTGCACCATGCTGCCCGCGCCGGCACCGCCGTCGAGCTTCAGCGCCGCATACAGCGACGCGTCGAAGCCGATGCCGATCAGGCCGGTCGTGTAGCCCGACTCGAAGTTCGCCATCGCGCCCTGGACCCACGCGTGACGGTGCGGGCCGCCCTTGTTGTCGAGCGTGTCCGCATAGTTGCGGAACAGGAAATTCAGGTGGCTGTCGGCAATGAAGCCGTTCGACTTCGACTGTGCCGAAGGCTCGTCGGGCGGCGTGACGGCCTGGGTCGCCTCGGCGTTGATAATGGCGTTCGGGGTCGTTGCCTGCGCAACCGATGTGCCTGCGCCGGCGGACGGCGCCGCCTGCGCGACCGTCAGCGGTGCGGGGGCCGCGTCGTCGGCGTACGCCACGCCGCTCAGCGATACGCCGGCTAGCGCCGGCAAGCCCCATGCAAGCAGCATCTTCGATGCCGTCCCGATCGTCTTTTGCTTGTTCATCGTCATTCTCGTCTTGTGTTGATGTCGTCCACGCCGGTTGCGATCCGCTTCCAGCCCCCCGGCGAGCCCGGTTAAGGACGCGCCTTTACCCGCGGCGCGAAGATCATTCGCGCCGCACCCTACCCCTGTTGACCTGCCTGGTTATGTTTGCTGCGTCACTTCACGCCGCCACGCCCGCCCGGATGCACGCGACACGCGCCGGCGAGCCCTGCCGCACTTCCGGCAGCGGCACGTCCTGCGCGCACGCGTCGATCGCGACCGGGCAGCGCGTGCGGAACGCGCAGCCGGACGGCGGGTTGAGCGGCGACGGCATCTCGCCCGCCAGCAGCATCGGACGGCGAGCACGCTCGCGCGCCGGCTCCGGCGTCGGCGCCGCATCGAGCAGCGCCTTCGTGTACGGGTGCTGCGGCACGCCGTACACGTCATGCCGCGTGCCGAACTCCATCACGCGGCCGAGATACATCACGAGCACGCGCTGGCTGATGGCCTTCACCACCGCCAGGTCGTGCGCGACGAAAAGATAGGACAACGACAGTTCGCGTTGCAGATCGCGCAGCAGGTTCACGATCTGCGCCTGGATCGACACGTCGAGTGCCGATACGGGCTCGTCGCAGATCACGAGCTTCGGCTCGCCGATCAGCGCGCGCGCGATGCCGACGCGCTGGCACTGTCCGCCGGAAAACTCGTGCGGATAGCGCAGCAGGTGATGCGCGTTCAGGCCGACGCGTTCGAGCATCGTGACCACGCGGCGCCGCACTTCGGCGCGGCCGAGGCCCGCGTGGTGCGTGACGAGCGGCTCCGCGACGATCTGTTCGATCGTCATGCGCGGATCGAGCGACGCGAGCGGATCCTGGAAGATCATCTGCACTTCGCGGCGCATCGCGGTGCCGCGCAGGTGATCAGGCGCGACGGCTTCGCCGCGCCAGCGCACCGTGCCGGCCGTCATCGGCACGAGGCCGATCAGCGCGCGCGCGAGCGTCGACTTCCCGCAGCCCGACTCGCCGACGAGCCCGACCGTCTCGCCGCGCTTCACGTCGAACGACACGCCGTCGACCGCGCGCAGCGTGCCCTTCGGCGACCACGGATAGCCGCCGAGCGGCACGCGGAAATGCACCTTCAGATCGTCGACGGACAGCAGCGTATCGCTCGTCGTGCCCGTCGCGCCGGCATTGCGGCGTTCATCGACGCTCATCGCAGACCTCCCGTCAGATCGGCCAGCGGCCGGTGGCACGCGCGCACCGCGCCCGCCGCGCCATAGGTTTCGAGCGCGGGGCGCGCGGTACCGCAGCGCGCCTCCGCATACGTGCAGCGTTTCGCGAACGCGCAGCCGGCCGGCGCGGTGCCGGGCATCGGCGGATTGCCGGGAATCGCGACGAGCGGCGCGTCGTCGGCGTCGGTCAGGCGCGGCAGCGCGTTGAGCAGGCCGATCGTGTACGGATGCGACGGCGCCGCGAAGATCGAGTCGGCCGGCGCGTATTCGACGGTGCGGCCCGCATACATGACCATCACGTCGTCCGCGAGGCCCGCGACCACGCCCATGTCGTGCGTGATCAGCACGATCGCGGTGCCGCGCTCACGGTTCAGCTCGCGCAGCAGGTCGATGATCTGCGCCTGCACGGTCACGTCGAGCGCGGTGGTCGGCTCGTCGGCGATCAGGATTTCCGGCTCGGACAGGAGCGCCATCGCGATCATCACGCGCTGGCGCATGCCGCCGGAAAACTCGTGCGGATACATGCGGATGCGGCGCGCGGCGTCGGGAATGCGCACCGACTCGAGCGCCTCGATCGCGCGCTTCGTCGCTTCCTTGCGCGACAGCTTGCGATGCAGCTGCAGCGTCTCGGTCATCTGCCGCTCGATCGTCAGGAACGGATTGAGCGACGTCATCGGATCCTGGAAGATCATCGCGATCCGGTCGCCGCGCACCGCGTTCAGCGCACGCGTATCCATCTCGAGCAGGTTGTCGCCGCGATAGCGCGCGGCGCCCGTCGTCGCGCCGTTGCCGGCCAGCAGGCCGAGCAGCGCCATCACGGTCTGGCTCTTGCCCGAGCCCGATTCGCCGACGATGCCGAGCGTCTTGCCGGCTTCGAGCGAGAACGACACGCCGCTCACGGCGTCGATCGGCGGTGCGTCCTTGCGCGAGAAGCGCACGCCGAGGTTTTCTACTTCCAACAGAGCAGCCATCTTCAGCGATCCTTCGGGTCGAGCGCGTCACGCAGGCCGTCGCCAACGAAGTTCACGCAGTAGAGCGTCACGCACAGCATGACGGCCGGTGCCAGCAGCAGCCACGGCATCGATTCCAGTTTCTGCGCGCCGTCCTGGATCAGCACGCCCCAGCTCGTCATCGGTTCCTGCACGCCGAGGCCGAGGAACGACAGCACCGATTCGGTCAGCACGATGTTCGGCACCGACACGGTCGCGTACACGACGACCACGCCGAGCAGGTTCGGCACGACGTGGCGCAGCACGATCGACGCCGGCGACACGCCGATCGCGCGCGCAGCGTCGACGAACTCGCGATTGCGCAGCGACAGCGTCTGGCCGCGCACGACGCGCGCCATGTCGATCCACGAGAACGCGCTGATGGTCAGCACGACCAACATGAACGAGCGGCCGAACAGGGTCATCATCAGGATCGCGATCAGCAGGTACGGGATCGCGTACATCATGTCGACGACGCGCATCATCGCGGAGTCGACCCGGCCGCCCGCGAAGCCGGCGGTCGCGCCCCACGCCACGCCGAACAGGCCGGACACCAGCGTGCCGAGCAGGCCGACCTCGATCGACACGCGGCCGCCGATCAGCGTGCGCACGAGCAGGTCGCGGCCGAGCTCGTCGGTGCCGAACCAGTGCTGGTTCGCGAGCGTCGGCGCGAGGCTGATCGAGCCCCAGTCGCTCGCGGCGGGATCGGCCGCGAGCAGCCACGGACCGACGAAACATGCGAGCGTGATCAGCGCGAGCAGCACGAGGCTGAACACGGCCGCGCGGTTGTGAAGGAAGCGCGCGAACGCGAGCGCGAGCGGCGAGCGCGAACGCGGCGGCGAGTCGGTCTGCACAGGCAGACTGACGACGGGAGTAGTCGGAGTCATCGCAGTGCCTCGCTCAATAACGGATGCGCGGATCGAGCCACGCGTACGCGAGGTCGACCAGCAGGTTGAACAGCACGGCACAGACGGTCGTCAGCACGACAAGGCCGAGCACCAGCGTGTAGTCGCGGTTGATCGCGCCGTTCACGACGAGCTGCCCGAGCCCGGGCAGCGCGAACACCGATTCGGTGACGACGGCCGCCGTGATCGACGTGATGCAGACCGTGCCGAACAGCGACACGACCGGCATCAGCGCGGGCTTGAGCGCGTGGCGCAGCACGATCGTCGAGCCCGGCAGGCCCTTCGCGCGCGCGGTGCGGATGAAGTTGCTCGACAGCGTCTCGATCATCGAGCCGCGCATCACGCGCGCGAGCAGCGATACGTTGATGAAGGTCAGCAGCACGATCGGCAGCAGCCGGTACTGCCAGCCGCCGTCGCCCCAGCCGCCGGCCGGCAGCCAGCCGTTGCCGGCGGAGGTCTTCAGCAGGATCGCGAAGATCCACACCAGCACCGGGCCGAGCACGAACGGCGGCACGACGTTGCCGAAGTTGCCGATCAGCATCACGAAGCGGTCGATCACGCTGTCGCGGCGCACGGCCGCGACGGTGCCGAGCAGCACGCCGAACCCGATCGAGAGCGGGATCGAGATGCCGCCCACGCCGAGACTCACGGGCAGCGCCTTCTTCACGAGATCGTTCACCGACCAGTCGACGTAGCGGAACGACGGGCCGAGATCGCCGTGCAGCAGCGAACCGAGATACAGCAGGTACTGCTTCCACAGCGGCTCGTCGAGGTGGTACTTCGCGTTCAGGTTCGCGAGCGTCGCCGCGGACAGCTGCTTCTCCGTATCGAACGGACCGCCGGGCGTGAAGTGCAGCAGCAGGTAGCAGACGGTGATGACGGCGAGAATCGTCGGCACCGCCCACAACGTGCGTCTCAATGCGTAGGCCAGCATGATCGCTCCGCTCAGTGCTTGATCAGGTACATGTCCTGCGAAGCACGCATGTCGATCACGTTCTTCAGCGAGTAGCCGCCCACGTAGGGCTTCACGAGCCGGTCCGCGGAATACTGGAACAGCGGCACCATCGGCGTGTCGTTCATCGCCGCGTCGTGCGCCTGCGTGAGCAGCGTGGCGCGCGCCTTGTCGTCGAGCTTCTGGTTGCCTTCTTCGACGAGCGTGTCGGCCTGCTTGTTGCAGTAGCCGACGGTATTCTGCGAGCTGCCGCAGCGGATCAGGTCGAAGAAGGTCATCGCGTCGTTGTAGTCGGCGAACCAGCCGTCGCGCGCGATCTGCACCTTGCCGTCATGCCGCTCCTTCATCAGCACCTTGAACTCGACGTTCTCGAGCTTCGTGTCGATGCCGAGCTTCGTGCGCCATTCCGATGCGGTGAACAGCGCGACCTTCTTGTGCAGGTCGTTGGTGTTGTACGTGAGCGTGAACGACAGCGGCTTCGCATCGGAGAAGCCGGCCTGCTTCAGCAGGTCCTTCGCGGTCGCGACGCGCTTGGCCATCGGCCACGACGCCCATTCCGGCGTGAACGGGTGCACGCCCTTCGTGCCGTTCGGCATCAGGCCGTACATCGGCTTCTCGCCGGCCTGCGTGAGCTTCGACGTCAGCACGTCGCGATCGATCACCATCGACAGCGCCTGGCGCACGCGCTTGTCCTTCAGCGCCGCGTCGCTGTTGTTCAGGTAGTAGTAGTAGGTCGCGAGCTGCAGGCCCGGGCGCAGTTCGCCGCCGAACTGCTTGCTGACCTGCTGGAAGATGCCCGACGGGATCGAGTAGCTGTAGTCGATCTGGCCGGCCTGGTACATGCGCATCGCCGTTTCGTCGCTTTCGATCGGCAGGTACGTGACCTTGTTGATCACGACCTTCGGCGCGTTCCAGTACTTCGCGTCCTTCGAGATCACGATGCGGTTGTTCGGCTGCCAGTCGACGAGCTGGTACGCGCCGTTGCTGACGATGTTGCCGGGACGCGTCCATGCGTCGCCGAACTTCGCGACGGTGTCCTTGTTCACCGGCGCGAGCGGCACCATCGCGGTCAGTTCGGGGAAGAACGCGACCGGCACGTCGGTCGTCACTTCCAGCGTGTACGGGTCGACTGCGCGCACGCCGAGCGTCGTCGGCGCGGCCTTGCCGGCGATGATGTCCTTCGAGTTCTTCACGAACTCGACGAGGATCGTGTACTTCGAGCCCGTCTTCGGGTCGACGAGGCGCTGCCACGAGTAGACGAAATCGGCGGCCGTCACGGGCTGGCCGTTGCTCCACTTCGCATCGTGGCGCAGCTTGAAGATCCAGGTCTGCGGCGTCTTGCGCTCCCACGACTGCGCGACACCCTGCACGACCTGGCCGGCCGCGTCGATGCGGGCAAGCCCTTCGAACAGGTCGAGGCCGATCGTGTTGCCGGTCCACGATTCGATGTGCGCCGGGTCGAGCGACTCGACTTCGGCGGGCACCTGGCGCGTCAGGTCCTGTTGAGGAGCGAGCGTGACGTTCGACGGAACGGTAACGGCGTGGGCGACGGGCGTCGTCAGGGCGAGCGCGGCCAGCACGGCCGACATGGCATGCAAGGATTTCATCGTGGCAGTCTTGAGAAAGTTGTTCGGCGAGCGATGCGCGGCGGATGCCGCGGTTACGCGTGAGACGCTGACGGGTACAGCGATTGAGGAGGCCCGTGATTCTCGTATTGCATCTTAGTATTCCTTACGTTTCTTTCGACAGGCATTCCGTCTTGGAAACGAAGGAATACCTGTGCGTTAGAACAGCCGCGGCGTACCGACCCAGACCACCACCGACTCGACCTTCGCGGTGTTGACCCAGCTGTGCGGGACCGTCGACTGATAGTGCGAACTGTCGCCGGCCTGCAGGACGAACGTCTTGCCTTCCAGCGTCAGCGACACTTCCCCTTCAATCACATACAGGAATTCCTCTCCTGCATGGGTCGTCACCTCCGACCGCTTCTGCCCCGGCGGCATCCGCACGAGGATCGCCTCGAGCTGACGCCCTTCGGTCACGTTGGTCAGCCTCGCGAACAGGTTCGCCGAATCGGCGAATCCGAAGAAGCGCAACTGATCGCCTCTGCAGACCGAGCGTTCCTCGCTCGGCGTATCCACGAAGTACTGCACCGTCACGCCGAGCGCCTGTGCGATACCGGCCAGCGACGTCAGTGACGGCGACGCGAGCCCGCGTTCGACTTGAGACAGAAACGGCTTCGAAATCCCCGCGGCGGTAGCGGTGTCGTCGAGCGTGCGCTTGAGTCGTTGGCGCAACGCGCGAATCTTGCTGCCGAGTGCGGCAGCGTCTGCCGCTCGCGAGTTTTCAGTGGGGGGAACCATAGCAGGCCGAAAAGTGGTCGTCAAAAAATGTTTGATGGAAAGTAACTAAGTTAATACGAGATAGCTTAATCTTCGGGTTCGCACACGTCTTCGGTGTTGAGCCCGGTGCACTAAACAGGGCACGAAGCGGGCGAAACGACGCGCTATCTTGCCAGACTCGCCGGCTTCACAGGCAAGCTGCAAGCGGCTCTCCGGGAATTTTCGGAGAACGGGCGCGAAGCTTACAAATAGATGATGAGACAAATTTTCCTGAAAGCTGCTGCCATATCGGGAGTTTCCCTGAGTGGCGCGGACCTGACGCACCGGGCCGGCAAACGTTACCATTCGCGCGCCGGTCGGGGCCTCGCACCGCCTTATCGGGCGGAGTCCGACCCCGGCCCGGGCTAACCCGCCCGACTGCTCCATCGCCGACGCAAAGCCTACCCGGCCACCGTGCTCCGGCGCCAGTTCGACCCCCAAGGCGACGCGCGATCCGCGCCGTCCGTTTCAAACGAGATTGATGATGCACGCACCTGTTTCACAGACCCGTTCGTTTACGACGGTCTTCCTCATCGAAATGTGGGAGCGCTTCGGCTACTACGGTATGGCCGCGCTCCTGGTCCTCTTCATGGTCGACCGGCTCGGTTTCACCGACAGCCATGCGAACCTGACCTGGGGCGCGTTCACCGCGCTCGTCTACGCGTCGCCGTCGATCGGCGGCTGGATCGGCGACAAGGTACTCGGCGCCCGTCGCACGATGATCATCGGCGCGGCCGTGCTGTGCGCCGGCTACCTGATGCTGGCGATCCCGAACGACGCGCTGGCGTACATGTACGCATCGCTCGGCGTGATCGTCGTCGGCAACGGCCTGTTCAAGGCCAACGCGGCGAACCTCGTGCGCCGCATCTACGAAGGCGACGATGCGCGCATCGACAGCGCGTTCACGATCTACTACATGGCGGTCAACATCGGCTCGACCGTGTCGATGCTCGCGACGCCGTGGATCAAGGATCACTGGGGCTGGCACACCGCGTTCGCGGTCTGCTGCGCCGGCATGCTGCTCGCGATCCTGAACTTCATGCTGATGCACCGCACGCTCGCGCACATCGGCTCGCAGCCCGACGACGAACCGATCCGCTGGAAGCGCCTCGGCGGCGTGGCGGCGGGCGGCGTGGCGCTCGCGCTGGTCACGCTGTACGTGCTGCAGCACAAGCAGCTCGCGGTCGCGAGCGTATGGACGGCGGCGTTCGCGATCCTCGCGATCTTCGCGTACATGATCGCGAAGTCGGAGCGTTCGGAACGCGCGGGCCTGATCGCGGCGCTCGTGCTGATCGGCCAGGTGATCCTGTTCTTCATCTTCTACGTGCAGATGTCGACGTCGCTCACGCTGTTCGCGCTGCGCAACGTCGATCCGCGCTTCATCCTGTTCGGCACGACGCTGTTCACGTGGAGCGCCGCGCAGTTCCAGGCGCTGAACCCGATCTGGATCATGATGCTGAGCCCGGTGCTCGTGTGGGTCTACAACGCGTTCTCGAAGAGCGGCCGTGACCTGCCGGTCGCCGCGAAGTATGCGTTCGGCTTCGGCGCGGTAGCCGCCGGCTACCTGGTGTTCACGATCAGCGGCCGCTACGCGGTGGACGGCCGCGTGTCGTCGTGGTTCATGGTGTGGGGCTACGGCCTCTACTCGCTCGGCGAACTGCTGGTGAGCGGCCTCGGCCTCGCGATGATCGCCCGCTACGTGCCGGCGCGCATGAGCGGCTTCATGATGGGCGCGTATTTCGTCGCGACGGGTGTGTCGCAGTATCTGGGCAGCGTCGTCGCGAACTTCGCGCAGATGCCGTCGCACGACCTGCCGGCCACCGAATCGCTGCCGCTGTACCTGTCGCTGTTCGAGAAGCTCGGCTGGCTCGCCGCGATCGGCATGCTGCTCGCCCTGCTGCTGCTGCCGATGATGAACCGCCTGTCGCGCCAGCATCAGCGCTGCGCGGAAGAGCGCCGCGAGGAAGAAGCGGTGCAGGCGCAGGCGATGGCCTCGGCGCAGTAAGTACTATCCCTCGGCGTGCGGCGTGCACGCCACATTCTCCCGCCAGCGCGGCCAGCACGTCCTACACTGGTTGCAACGGCGCATCCGCTCCGTCGTGATGCGCACTGGCGGGAGAAGATCATGAAAAACAAGACGACTCGGCTCTTGAGGATACTGTCGGACATCCGGCACGCGCAGCGCTGCACCACATTGCGCGCCGCCCGGGCCGCGGCCGAAGCCGATGCGGTGCTCGCGCAGCAGGACGATCCGAAGTCCGACGAACGCGACGACGCCGAATCCGACGACGCGACCGTCGTCCCCCGCTCCCGTATCGGCTCACCTCACTGAGCGCACCGCGCGGCACGTTGCGTGCCGCCCGCGCGTTTTCCCGCACCGTTCACGCGGCCGCGCCGCGCCGGCGTGCGAACCACGTTCCCGAACCGGCCACGGCCATCATCAGTCCGACCGCGCATGCGTCGGCCGCGAGGCCCACGCCGATATGTCGCAGCTCGGCGCCGTTCGCGACCGGATGCAGCAGCGAATCGATGACGAGCGAGATCGCCGCGCCCGCGACGAAGCAGATCAGGCCGCGCCGGCCGACCGCGACGACCGGCTGCACGGCCCGCGCAATGCGCGCGATCCAGCCGTAGCGCACGCAGTCGGCCATCAGCCAGGCAATCGCCGCGAAGCTCACGATGCGCGGCAGCGCGAGATCGCGCTTGAGAATACCTTCCGGCAACGGCAGCCCCGAGAACAGCTTGTAGCTCGCACAACCGAGCACGATCGCGCACGCGACGCCGGTCGCCGCAGCGCTCCACCGCCCGAGCGCGACGTACCGGTAGAAAGGCTGGCAGCGCGCGAGCACGCCGGCGACGAACATCAGCTGCCACGCGAACGGGTTGAAGTTCCAGCGGAACGCATCGGTATCCAGCAGCTCGGGGCCGAGCCAGCCCGCCGCGAGCCACGACGTCGCGCCGAACGCGACGAGCAGCCACGGATGGCGGCGCGCGAACGGCACGATCACCGGCGACGCGAGCGCGAACAGCACGTACATCGGCAGCACCGACGCGAGATACGGCTGGCGCTGGAACGTGAGCAGTTCGGCGAGCCCCGTGACCGGCGACGCGAGCATCACGCTGACGTCGTCGAGCGCGAGGTTCGGCGTGTCGATCCCGTAATGGTCGAGCACGGCGGACACGACGAGCATCAGCGTCGACGTCGCGAGAAACGCGCGGTAGATCTGCATCGCGCGGCGCACGAACCGCCGCTGCGCCGCGCGCGCGCCGTGCCGGTCGGCGATCGCGCCGTACGCGCTCGCGGTCGCGAAGCCGCCGAGGAACACGAACACCTCGGCCGCATCGCACAGCGCGAATGCATGGAGCGTCACGCGCGACAGCACGCTCGCGCCGATGTGATCGACGACGATCATCAGCAGCACGATGCCGCGGAAGAAATCGACTTCGATCAGGCGCGCGCCGCGGGTCGGCGGCATCGGGACGGCAGGCGGCATGTTCAACGACATGGCCGCACCTGCACGACGACGGTGCGGCATGCACCGAAGGAGGATTCGGAAGGGAGAAGGCGAACGCGATCGGCGGCGCTACGCGTATGCTCGTATCGCGCCAACCCGGCCGGCCCGGCACGGAAATGACCGTTCATGGAAAAGCCGCATACGAAGAGGAGGCGGTCAGATCAGTCTAGCGGCCGGTCGGGAGATACCCTAAGTAACAAAGTGCAACGGAATCTTCTGTTCGATTACAGGCGTGACATCGGCGATGCAACGCTGGCGAGGCCGCCAGCCAGACGTCAGCCGGATGTCGGCGCGATGCCGGTTCGACGCCGGCATCGCGTGACGCGACGCAAGCAATGCGCGCTGCGCGGCACGTTCGTTGCCGCCGTCGCGCGGCCGGGCGGCGATGCTCAGCCGCGCGCGGGCAAGCGCCGCATCAGCATCGCGCTGTGCCACGCGGTCAATGCAACGGCGGCCCAGATCGGCCCGTACGTCGCGAGCTGCGTGACGCTCAGCGTCTCGCCGAGCAGCAGCAGCGACACCGCGACGAGCAGCACCGGTTCGACGTAGCCGAGGATCCCGAACAGCGCCATCGGCAGCATCCGGCTCGCCTTCAGGTAGCTCGCGAGCGCGAGCGTGCTGAGCACGCCGAGCCCCGGCAGCAGCACGGCCCACAGCAGCGGATGGCTGGCGACCGGCGTCGCGCTCGCCGACACCATCGCGAACGCGACCGGACACAGCAGCACGATCTCGAGCGCGAACGCGGCCAGCGAATCGGCGTTGATCCGGCGGCGCAGCACGAAATACGGCGGATAGCCGAGCGCGACGACGAGCGTCGGCCACGCGAACGCGCGCGTCGCCCATACCTCGTGCGCGACGCCGAGCGCCGCGCATGCGACCGCCGCCCATTGCAGCGGATCGAGCCGTTCGTGATAGTAGAAGCGGCCGACGAGCACCATCGTCAGCGGCAGCAGGAAATAGCCGAGCGACACTTCGAGCATGCGTCCGTGCAGCGGCGCCCACAGGAACAGCCACAGCTGCAGGCCGAGCAGCGCCGCGCTCGCGGGCAGCGCGACCAGCAGGCGCCTGTCGCGCACGCCGCGCCGCACGAGTTCGACGAGCGCCGGCCAGCGGCCGCGCAGCGCGATCAGTGCGAGCGCGCCCGGCGCGGTCCACAGGATGCGCCACGCGAAGATGTCGAGCCCCGTGAGCGGCGCGAGCAGTTTCGCGTAGGCGGACATCAGCGCGAACAGCGTCGACGCCATCACCGACAGCGCGATGCCGCGCCCGGCCTCCGGATACCCCGTCATGTTGTTTTAGCCTTGCGCGTTACTGCTGCTGGAAGCGCTCGAAGCGCTTTTCGACGTGGCGCTCCTCGAACGTCACCTCGGTCACGCGCGCGGACGGCGGCCCGTGGCGCAGCCACGCGAGCATCCGGTCGATCTGTGCGCCCGGGCCCTGGATCATCGCCTCGACGCTGCCGTCCTCGAGATTCGCGACCCAGCCGCGCAGCTTCAGCGCATGCGCCTCGCGCACCGTCGCGTGACGGAAACCGACGCCCTGCACGACGCCGCGCACCCGCACGTAGTAGGTCTCGATCCGTTCGTCCAGTTCATTGCGGCTCATCGCGTCGCCCTCCCGTCGTGCAATCCATTCAAGCCCGGCATTGTAGTCGCGTCGGCCGCTTCGCACACGGGCCCGGCGGGCCGGCTCGGCGCCGTCGCCAGTGCAGCCGCCCGCGCGAGCACGCAACTGCGGGTTTGCTGCCCGGCGATGCGTGCGTGCCGGAGGACGGCGCTCGCGTCGCCGGGCGCGCCGACCACGTACAATCTCGCCGACGCACAACCGCCGCGCCGCCCGCGCGCGGCCCTGAAGGAAACGCATGACTGATACCTCCCGCGATCTCGTTCTCGTCACCGGCGCGTCCGGTTTCGTCGGCTCGGCCGTCGCACGCATCGCGCAGCAGAAAGGCTATGCGGTGCGCGTGCTGGTGCGCCCGACCAGCCCGCGCACGAACGTCGCGGATCTCGACGCCGAGATCGTCACCGGCGACATGCGCGACGAGACGTCGATGCGCGCCGCGCTGCGCGGCGTGCGCTACCTGCTGCACGTGGCGGCCGACTACCGGCTGTGGGCGCCGGACCCGCACGAGATCGAGCGCGCGAACCTCGAAGGCGCGGTCGCGACGATGCGCGCGGCGCGAGCCGAAGGCGTCGAACGGATCGTCTACACGAGCAGCGTCGCGACGCTGAAGGTCACGAGCGCCGGCGATCCGTCCGACGAGAACCGGCCGCTGACCGCCGAGCAGGCGATCGGCGTGTACAAGCGCAGCAAGGTGCTGGCCGAGCGCGCGGTCGAGCGGATGATCGCCGACGAAGGGCTGCCGGCCGTGATCGTCAACCCGTCGACGCCGATCGGCCCGCGCGACGTGAAGCCGACGCCGACCGGCCGCATCATCGTCGAGGCCGCGCTCGGCAAGATTCCCGCGTTCGTCGATACCGGGCTGAACCTGGTGCACGTCGACGACGTCGCGCACGGCCACTTCCTCGCGCTCGAGCGCGGCCGGATCGGCGAGCGCTACATCCTCGGCGGCGAGAACCTGCCGCTGCAGCAGATGCTGGCCGACATCGCGCAGATGACGGGCCGCAAGGCGCCGACGATCGCGCTGCCGCGCTGGCCGCTCTACCCGCTCGCCGTCGGTGCGGAAGCCGTCGCGAAGTTCACGAAGAAGGAGCCGTTCGTGACCGTCGACGGGCTGCGGATGTCGAAGAACAAGATGTATTTCACGTCCGCGAAGGCCGAGCGCGAGCTCGGCTACCGTGCGCGTCCGTACCGCGAAGGACTGCGTGACGCGCTCGACTGGTTCGGCTCGGCGGGCTACCTGAAGTAACACAAAGCGGCGTATTTCACGCCGCTTTGCGCACTTTGTTACACGTCGCTGACGGACCGGCACCGGCGCAGCGGTTAAAATCGCGGGTCTTACGCAGAGAAGACACGCATGAACCTGAACGAACAGATCGATTCGCTCAACGCGGGCGTCGATCAGCTCCTCCACGATCACCACGCCGCGCAGCAGGCGGCACGCAGCGCGGAAGCGTTCGCGCGCGCCGCCGCGGCGGAAGCCCAGGCCGCCGCCGCACGTCACGCCGCCGCGGAAGCCGAAGCACAGGCCGCCGCGCAGCGCCACACGGCCGCAGCCGCCGACGCCGATGCCGCGCAGCAGCGCCACGCCGACGCCACCGCCGCGGCCGAAGCCGCCGCCCAACGCCACACCGAAGCCGCCGCGCAGGCCGAGGCCGCCGTCCAGCGGCACGCCGAAGCGACCGCGCTGACCGAGGCGCTCGCGCAGCGCCACGCGGATGCCGAAGCCGCGTCGCAGCGTCATGCGGCCGCGATCGCCGAAGCCGAGGCCGCCGCGCAGCGTCATCACGCCGCCGCGACCGAAGCGGACGCGGCCGCGCAGCGTCATGCAGCGGCCGCCGCGGAAGCCGAAGCCGCCGCGAAGCGCCATGCGGAGGCGACCGCCGCAGCCGAGGCCGCGACGCAGCGCCACGCGGCCGCGATCGCCGAGGCCGAGGCACTCGCGCAGCGTCACACGCAGGCGATCGCCGAAGCGGAAGCGGCTGCGCAGCGCCACGTCGAGGCAACCGCCGAAGCCGAAGCGATCACGCAGCGTCACGCCGAAGCGATCGCGCAAGCCGACGCGGCCGCGCAACGCCATGCGGAGGCGACCGCGGAGGCCGAGGCCGTCGCGCAGCGCCATACCGAAGCGATCGCGCAGGCCGAAGCGGCCGCCGAGCGTCACGCGAAGGCGATCGCCGACGCGGAAGCGCTGGTCGAAGCCGTCGTGAAGGACGCCGCGACGAACGCGGCAGCTTTGGCCACCGAGCCGGCCGTCGCTGCTGACGTGATCGAACCGGCCGTCGGGTCCGCCGTTGAGCCGATGACGAACGCCACCGCGCCGGCTGCCGCCGATGAAGTCGCCGCTGCGGCGGCCGACGCGATCACCGACGTCGTCGCGATCACCGACGTCGTCGCGACCACCGCCGCCGACACCGCGATCGAAGTCGCGCCCGCGGCCGAAGCAGCCGCCGACGCCCCCGCGGACAAGGCGACGCTGCACGTCGCGCGCCCGTCGCAGAACGAACTGACGCTGACCGTCAACGGCCAGTCGATCACGTTGCACCCGGAACAGCTGGGCCAGCTGATCGAGGAACTCGCGCATGCGCGCGCGTCGATGCAGCCGGAACCGCCGCCGGGCATCCCGGCCGGCTGGCGCTTCGTGACGACGAAGAACCCGATGATGGCCGTGCAGAAGCAGTCGAACGGCGATCGTCTGCTGGTCGCGCGCCACACCGGCTACGGCTGGGTGCCGTTCACGTTCTCGCCGGACGTCGTGATCCAGATGTACATGATGCTGACACAGCGGTAAGCACGCGCGCAGCGGCGACCGGACGTCGGCCGGAAAGCAAACAGCCCGAATCGGCTCACGTCGATTCGGGCTGTCTGTTTTCAGCAAGCCGGTGGTCCTGACGGCCGGCATCCGCCGGCCCGCTTCAGCGCTCCACCGGCGCCTGCACGCGCGCCTTCCACTGACCACCCTTGCCACGCCAGTAGCGCCACGCGGACGCGAACGTCGCGCCGACGTAGAACAGCGCCACGAGCGGCAGCGCGGGCGCCCACAGCGGCGAGCGCCGGTAATAGCGCAGCATCGGCGCATACGCGGTGCACATCGACGCCCATGCCAGCCACGCCGGCCAGGCGCGCGCGCCGTATGCGAGCGCGGCGACAGGCGGCACGAGATAGATGATCGTCATCCCGAGCAGCGTGCCGGCGAGCAGCAACGGCGAATAATGGAGCTGCGTGAACGCGGTGCGCGCGATCATGTTCCAGATGTCGCGCCAGCTGTCGTACGGACGCAGCGACACGCTGCGCTCGGCCAGGTCGAGCCGGATCGGATGCCGGCCGCTGCCGCGATGCTTGATCTGCGCGGCGAGGCTGCAGTCGTCGATCAGCGCGCCGCGGATCGATTCGATGCCGCCGGCCTCTTCCAGCGCGCTGCGCTTGACCAGCATGCAGCCGCCCGCGGCGCCGGCCGTCCGGTTGCGCGGATTGTTGATCCACGAGAACGGATAGAGCTTCGCGAAGAAGAACACGAACGCCGGGATCAGCGCCTTTTCCCAGAACGAATCGCAGCGCAGCCGCACCATCAGCGACACGAGATCGCGCTGTTCGGCCTGCGCGCGCGTGACGAGCTGCGCCACCGCGTCGGGCGGATGGCCGATGTCGGCATCCGTCAGCAGCAGGTAGTCGGCCGGCAGCCCCAACGTGCGCACCGCGGCGATGCCCTGCGACTGCGCCCACACCTTGCCCGACCAGCCGGCCGGCAGCGGCTTCGCGGCGAGCACGGTCAGGCGGTCGGCGCGGTTGATCGCGAGCGCGGCCGCGCGGGCCGCGGCGGCGGTGCCGTCGTCGCTGTGGTCGTCGACAATGATCAGATGAAAGTCGCCCGGATAATCCTGCTCGAGCAGCGACGTCGCCGCTTGCGCGATCACGTCGACCTCGTTGCGCGCCGGCACGACCGCGACGACCGCCGGCCAGGCGGCCTCGGCCGCGGCGCCGCGCGCTTCCGGCGGCAGGGCCCGCGCGGGTCGCGCGCGCCAGAAGCCGCCGCGCGCGACCAGCAGCACGATCCAGATCAGCAGCGACAGGCCGGACAGCAGAAAGGTAATCGCCAGCATCATCGGCACGCCTCCTGCCGGACGCCGGTGCGGGCGGCCCCGGATCGTTCGATCTCAATCAGGGTCGGAGTGAAAACACCCTTGACCGCATCGGCGGCAGGGCAATACGCGTAAGAATCGACGGTCATCGAATGGCCTTGAAATGAGCGCGACGCCGGGCAGCCGGACGGGCTGCCCGCGAAACCGCGCAGTTTACCGGGTTCCGCGCGCGCGAGCGCCGACGCGGCGCTGCGGCGGATGCAACACGGCCGATACAGCACCAGAGCAAGGACGGCCCGATAGGGTTAAAATGCGCGATTAATTCGGGGTTCCGGGGCCTGGCCTGGCCGGTTCGTTTCCTGCCTTCATAACATCAAGCCGGGGCGAGCGAGCGGTGCCAGCTCTTCGAACCCGGCGTCTGTCGTCGGAGTTCGCTCACTTATGCGAGTCATCCTTGCCCAGCCCCGCGGCTTTTGTGCGGGGGTTGTCCGCGCGATCGAGATCGTCGATCGCGCGCTGCAACAGCACGGCGCGCCGGTCTATGTGCGTCATGAGATCGTGCATAACCGGCACGTCGTCGAAAACCTGCGTAATAAAGGGGCTCGATTCGTCGAGGAGCTCGACGAGGTGCCGCACGGCGCCGTGGCGATCTTCAGCGCGCACGGGGTCGCCCAGACGGTCGAACGCGACGCGGAAACGCGCGGGCTCGACGTGCTGGACGCCACCTGCCCGCTCGTCACGAAAGTGCACGTGCAGGGCCGCCAGTACGTCGCGGCGGGCCGCCGGCTGATCCTGATCGGCCATGCGGGCCATCCGGAAGTCGAGGGCACGATCGGCCAGATCCCGGCCGAGGTGATCCTCGTGCAGAGCGAGGCCGAAGTCGATACGCTGACGCTGCCGGTCGACACGCCGGTCGCGTACGTCACGCAGACGACGCTGTCGGTCGACGACACGCGCGGCATCATCGAAGCGCTGCAGCGCCGGTTTACCGACATCGTCGGCCCGGACACGCGCGACATCTGCTACGCGACGCAAAACCGCCAGGCCGCCGTGCGCGAGCTGAGCGGCCAGGTCGACGTGCTGCTGGTCGTCGGTGCGACGAACAGCTCGAACTCGAACCGCCTGCGCGAGATCGGCACCGAAAGCGGTGTACCGAGCTATCTCGTCGCCGACGGCTCGGAAGTGAAGGCCGAATGGTTCGCGGGCGTGCAGACGGTCGGCCTGACCGCCGGCGCGTCGGCACCCGAGGAAATGGTCGAGGATGTAATTGGCGCGCTGCGCGCGCTGGGGCCCGTCGATGTCACGACGATGGCGGGCCGTGAGGAAAAAGTCGAATTCAAGTTGCCGGCGAAGCTTACGCAAGCTGTCGCCCGCGAAGTTTAAGGAGGACATCTCTTGTCTATTCCGCTGCTCCAGCAAGTCCGCGTCGGCGCATACATCATGCGCCAACACCTGTCCGGCAACAAACGCTATCCGCTCGCGCTGATGCTCGAGCCGCTGTTCCGCTGCAACCTCGCCTGTAACGGCTGCGGCAAGATCGATTATCCGGACCCGATCCTGAACCAGCGCCTGTCCGTCGAGGAATGCCTGGAAGCCGTCGACGAGTGCGGCGCGCCCATCGTGTCGATCGCCGGCGGCGAGCCGCTGCTCCACAAGGAGATGCCGGAGATCGTCAAGGGCATCATGAAGCGCAAGAAGTTCGTGTACCTGTGCACGAACGCGCTCCTGATGGAAAAGAAGATGGACGACTACGAGCCGAATCCGTACTTCGTCTGGTCGGTCCACCTCGACGGCGACAAGGAAATGCACGACCATTCCGTGTCGCAGGAAGGCGTGTACGACAAGGCGGTCGCGGCCATCAAGGAAGCGAAGCGCCGCGGCTTCCGCGTGAACATCAACTGCACGCTGTTCAACGATGCGATCCCCGAGCGCGTCGCGAAGTTCTTCGATACGCTGGGGCCGATCGGCGTCGACGGCATCACCGTGTCGCCGGGCTATGCGTACGAGCGCGCGCCGGATCAGCAGCACTTCCTGAACCGCGACAAGACGAAGAACCTGTTCCGCGAAATCCTCAAGCGCGGCGAAGGCGGCAAGCGCTGGTCGTTCAGCCAGTCGTCGCTGTTCCTCGACTTCCTGGCCGGCAACCAGACGTACAAGTGCACGCCGTGGGGCAACCCGGCGCGTACCGTGTTCGGCTGGCAGAAGCCGTGCTATCTGGTCGGCGAAGGTTACGTGAAGACCTTCAAGGAACTGATGGAAGACACGAACTGGGACAACTACGGCGTCGGCAACTACGAGAAGTGCGCGGACTGCATGGTCCACTGCGGCTTCGAAGCCACCGCCGTGATGGACACGATCGCGCATCCGCTGAAGGCGTTCGCCGTGAGCCGGAAGGGCATCAAGACCGAAGGCGCGTTCGCGCCGGACATCTCGATCGCGAAGCAGCGTCCGGCCGAGTACGTGTTCTCGCGCCACGTCGAGATCAAGCTCGAGGAAATCCAGCGCGCCGGCAAGGGCAAGCTGCAGAAGCCGGCCAAGCCGGCAACGGCGGCTTAAGCGCGTGTCGCCATGCGGAGGTTCGCGCCTCCGCATCGGCCGGCATCGAAGAAGCGCCACGGAGTTCGCTCCGTGGCGCTTTTGTTTTGTCGGGCTTGGATTGTGTCGGCCTTCATGCGGGGAGCGGCGCGCATCCGCGCACGCATGAGCGGGCGAACGCCGCTCGCCTAGTGTCTCGACTCCGCGGCCGCGATCAATTGCCAGGCGGTCGGGCCGGGGTCGAGCAGCGGGTCGGACGGCGGATCGAGATCGTGCCGATGCTCGTCTTCGGACGGCAGCGTCTGCCGCTTCGCAATGCCGATCTCGTCGCCGCATACGGTGCATCGATAGATACCCGCGATCGTCACTTCGCTGCCCGGCGGCAGGTTCTCGCTGAAGGCGCGGCCGCTTCCGCACGTGAAGTAGCCGCCGATCCTGTATAGCGCCATCGCTCCTCCTGATCGAAACGGATGCGTTCACGCCGACACGCACGATCATCGCCTACGCGAGGATGGCTCGTCATCGACCGAACCCGTCCGGTTCCTGTCATGACATTAGACGGCGAGCGTCGGCGCCGGGGAATGGGACAGGTATGAAACATCGCGCGGCACCCGTCGCGTCGACGACGCTCAATGCAGAACGGCCGGTTCCCGCATCTTCGCCGCGGCTTGCGCGACGAGGGCCGGCTGGTCGGCCGACGCGAACGCACTGACGTGACGCCACAGCTCGGCGAGCCGGTGCCGCGTGAGCGTCGCGACGCATGCGTCGTTCGCGGCGAGGATGCGCTCGAGCACCGCGCATTCGTCGTCGTGCAGCGTCCATGCGCCGCTTTCCGCCGCGCGCGCGACGCTCGCATCGAGCATGCGCTCCGCATCGACGCACAGGTCGATGCTCGCGTCCGCCGATACCGCGTCGTCGAGCGCGAGGAACACCAGGTAGACGCTCGTGCGCAACCGCATCAGCAACGTTTCGCTGCCGTGCTCGCCGCGCAGCGCGACGAGCGCCATGTGGCATTTCAGCGAGATGTCGCGCACATGTGCGGGCGGCAACGGCAGCAGCCATTCGCGCGTCAGCGGCGGATGGCGGCGGCTTTTCCGGACGGCCTTCATGATCCGCTCTCGCTGGCGCCAACGTCGTCCGCGTCGAAGCGCGGCCACCCGGTGCGGCACGCGACGGCGCCGGGGCGCGCGGCGCGATGGCCGTTCGCGCGGCGCCGCGCGGCGTACGGATCGTCACGCCGCCGCGTCGCGCATGCGTGCGGCGGCCGGCGGATCGTCGACGTGCGCCACGCGTCGGCGAGTCGGTTCGCGCATGCCATGCTCGTCTCCCGCATCAGAACGTGTTCTCGCCTTTCAGGTAGTATGCGGTCTTCACGAAGAACGCCTTTACCGGATGGCCGCTCTGCGCGGCGCTGGCCGCCCGCGCTTCCATCGCGGCCTTCTCGTCGCGCGAGCGGTCGGGCACCGGGTTCCGTACGCGTTCGAGCGCACGCTGCATCGCGAGCGGATAGTTCTGGTTGCCGGCCGTCGTCGCGCGATAGCCGGCGCGCGTCATCTGCATCAGTTGCACGTCGGTTTCGGCACGCGCCGCGGACCAGGTCAACGGCGCGACGTTCGACTGCCATTCGGTATCGACGGACTGCGCGAAGCTCGCGGCGGGCAGCGCGGCAAGCGCGCCGGACAGCACTGCAAGGGAAACAACGGTTCGCATCATGGCCTCCAGATGGTTGCGTCCGCATCGATCTTCGACGTCGATGCGGTGAAACCATCGTATGTCGCGCGGCCGCACGCTTGAATAGCCGATTCCGCAATTGATATTTTCGGCACCGACGGCCGGCGCGTGACGCGCGCGATTCGCCAATACCGCCCGAGCGGAATTTCTTTATTTCATTCAACGACCTGATCGCGTTTTTGCAGACGATTCGATGCAGCGCGCGAATCGCTTTTGCCATTTTCGAAATGACGTATTGCCGAAGCGATTTCGCTCGGCACCCGCGCCGGCCAGGCTTTCGGCGCGATGCCGCGCATGCCGGCCCGCGCGGGAAATACCTCAACGAACCCGCCGGTTTGTTTGACGCGCAACCATTCTTCACGCCGATTTATCGCTTCGCGACAAGACGTGTCCGACAAGGACGCGCGATAATTGCGCATCGCGCCGCAAGTGACGGCGCTCATGCCTTCCCTATTCCTCTCACGAGTCCCGTCATGGCTGATATCGATTCCACCGCGATCAACAGTTGGCACGCACACGTCTACTTCGACGCCGCCAGCCGCGACGCGGCCTGGGCGTTTCGCCTCGTCGTCGAAGAGCGGTTCGGCGCGATCATCGAGCTCGGCCGCTTTCACGAACGCCTCGTCGGCCCGCATCCGGCCTGGTCGTACCAGATCGCGTTCGACGCCACGCGGTTCGAGACCATCGTGCCGTGGCTCGTGCTGAATCACGGCGCGCTCGACATCTTCCTGCATCCGAATACCAACGACGAACTACGCGATCATCGCGACAGCGCGGTGTGGATCGGCAAGTCGCATGAACTGAATCTCGGCGCGCTGGGGGGCTGACGCGAACGGCGGAACGCGGTTGCGGTTGCGGTTGCGGTTGCGGCTGCGGTTGCGCTCGGCGCACGCAACATCCACGTTTCGGCCTGCGGTGAAACGTCCGACAGCGTTGCATCAATACAGTGGTGCCGTTATCCACGCTTGCCGGAACCCGCCATGACCCACGCCGACACCGATGCGCACCGCATCCATCGAGACTGGCACGCCGCCGTCGTCGCACGCGACCTCGATGCGCTGATGTCGCTGTACGCGGACGACGCGATCCTCGAAACGCCGCTGATCGTCGCCACGCTGCCCGATCACGACTCGGGCGTGCTGCACGGCAAGCCCGCGATCGGCGCGTTCTTCGCGGCAGGGCTGCGCAATCCGGGCAACCGGCTCGGACGCTGGTACCGCACGGGCCTGTTCTTTTCGAACGGCAAGCAACTCACGTGGGAATATCCGCGCGAAACGCCGGACGGCGATCAGGTCGATCTCGTCGAGGTGATGGATCTGCGCGACGGGCTGATCGCGCATCATCGCGTCTACTGGGGGTGGGTCGGGTTCAACGCGCTGCGCGACGTCGCGCCAGCGGCCGGTCGCACCTGATGCCGACGACCACGAAGAACGCGCGGCGCGCCTGCTCCGGCTGACTCGGGCGCCGCATGCGGCCGCGCCTTCGGCTCCGTCCTGCGTCGCTCACGCGACATACATCGCGACACTGACGAACTGGCACAGGCTGCCGGCCAGCACGAAAAGGTGCCAGATACCGTGCCCGTGGCGGATGCGTTCGTCGTTGATGAAGAAGTAGATCCCGGCGCTGTAGATGACGCCGCCGGCCACGAGCCATGCGGTACCCACCGGCGGCAACGCATGGATCAGCGGGCGGATCGCGACGAGCGCGAGCCAGCCCATCAGCACGTACAGGATCATCGACACGATGCGCGTGCGCCGTCCGAGCGTGAGCTCCTGCACGATCCCGAACGCGGCGAGCCCCCAGCTCACGCCGAACAGCGACCAGCCCCACGGGCCGCGCAGCGTGACAAGCGTGAACGGCGTGTAGCTGCCCGCGATCAACAGATAGATCGCCGAATGGTCACACTTCTGCAGGATCGCCTTGAGCCGCGGGTTGCGCACGCTGTGATACGCGGTCGAGATCCCGTACAGCAGGATCAGCATCGCGCCGTACACGCTGAAGCTCACGATCTTGTAAGGATCGCGGTCGAGCGCGCCCATCGTCACCAGCGCGACCAGCCCTGCCACCGACAATACCGCGCCGACGAGATGGGAAATGCTGTTGAAACGCTCACCGACATGCACGACGGGTTCTCCTGCGCGGATTCATCGGAAAAAAGTAGAGCCCTATGATACCGGCGGCCGGATCAAGCCGCGCTGAAGCCGGCCAACCGCCGCAACCACGACAGGCAGCAAACATGCCCGCCCCGGCCCGCCAAATAAAAAAGCGCCGCGAATGCCTTCGCGGCGCTTCCTGGTCCGTCACCGGACTGCACTTGGTGGTGCCCTTACCGGCCGGCTTCGCCGGCCCGCTTCAGCAACACTTCCCTGCCCCCGACCCGTACCGTGCATTCTGACGCTCGCGGAAGAATTCCTCATACGTCATCGGCTCGCGGTCCGGATGGGTGTCGCGCATGTGCGCGACGTAGGTGTCGTAGTCGGGCAGGCCGACCATCAGCCGCAACGCCTGCCCGAGGTAACGCCCCGCGCTGCGCAGGTCGCTGCCGAGATCGGTGAACATCGCGGCCTCCCTTTAACGTCCGCTGCCGAGCGCCTGCGCGGCCGGCATTGCTTCGTACGGCGTCTCGCGCACGGTCGGCTTCGACTCGCGGCGCGCGCGCAGCACGGCGAGCAGCCCGTACCCCGCGATCGCCACGACGACGAAGATGAACAGGCCGGCCAGCGCCGCATCGATGTAGTCGTTGAAGATGATCCGCTGCATCTGCGCGATCGACTTCGCCGGCGCGAGCACCTTGCCTTCGTCCACCGCGGCCTGCAGCTTCGCCGCGTGCGCGAGGAAGCTGACCTTCGGGTTCGCATCGAAGATCTTCTGCCAGCCGGCCGTCAGCGTGCAGATCAGCAGCCATGCGGTCGGCACGATAGTCACCCACGCGTAGCGCTCGCGCTTCATCTTGAACAGCACGACGGTGCCGAGCACCAGCGCGATCGCGGCGAGCATCTGGTTCGAGATGCCGAACAGCGGCCACAGCGTGTTGATGCCGCCGAGCGGATCGACCACGCCCTGGTACAGGAAGTAGCCCCACGCGGCCACGCACAGCGCGGTGGCGACCAGGTTCGCGGGCAGCGACTCGGTGCGCTTGAGCGCCGGGTGGAACGTGCCGAGCAGGTCCTGCAGCATGAAGCGGCCCGCACGCGTGCCGGCGTCGACCGCCGTCAGGATGAACAGCGCCTCGAACAGGATCGCGAAGTGATACCAGAACGCCATCATCGCTTCGCCGCCGATCACCTGGTGCAGGATGTGCGCCATGCCGACGGCCAGCGTCGGCGCGCCGCCCGCACGCGCGATGATCGTCGTTTCGCCGACGGCCTTCGCGGTCTGCGTCAGCATGTCCGGCGTCAGCACGAAGCCCCATTGCGTGACCGTGTTCGCGACGGCTTCCGGCGTCGAGCCGAGCACGGCGGCCGGCGCGTTCATCGCGAAGTAGATGCCCGGCTCGATCACGCACGCGGCGACCAGCGCCATGATCGCGACGAACGATTCCATCAGCATCGCGCCGTAACCGATGAAGCGCGCGTTGGTTTCGTTGTCGATCAGCTTCGGCGTGGTGCCCGACGAGATCAGCGCGTGGAAGCCCGACACCGCGCCGCACGCGATCGTGATGAACAGGAACGGGAACAGGTTGCCCGACCACACCGGGCCCGTGCCGTCGACGAACTTCGTCAGCGCGGGCATCTTCAGTTCCGGCGCGACGACCAGGATGCCGATCGCGAGGCCGAGGATCGTGCCGATCTTCAGGAACGTCGACAGGTAGTCGCGCGGCGCGAGCAGCAGCCACACCGGCAGCACCGATGCGACGAAACCGTAGCCGATCAGGATCCACGTGAGCTGCGTGCCGCTGAACGTGAACCACGCGGCGAGCGCCGGCGAATCGTGCACGGTCTGACCGAACGCGATCGACGCCATCAGCAGCACGAAGCCGATGATCGACACTTCGCCGATGCGGCCCGGACGGATGTAGCGCGTGTAGACGCCCATGAACAGCGCGATCGGAATCGTCGCGGCGACGGTGAACGTGCCCCACGGCGAATTCGTCAGCGCCTTCACGACGATCAGCGCGAGCACCGCGAGGATGATCACCATGATCAGGAACGCGCCGAACAGCGCGATCACGCCGGGCACCGTGCCGAGCTCCATCTTGACGAGGTCGCCGAGCGAGCGGCCGTCGCGGCGCGTCGAGATGAACAGCACGATGAAGTCCTGCACCGCGCCGGCGAACACGACGCCGGCCAGGATCCACAGCATGCCGGGCGTGTAGCCCATCTGCGCGGCGAGCACGGGGCCGACGAGCGGCCCGGCGCCGGCGATCGCGGCGAAGTGATGGCCGAACAGCACGTACTTGTTGGTCGGCACGTAGTCGAGGCCGTCGTTGTGCCGGACGGCCGGCGTCATCCGCAGCCCGTCGAGCTGCATGACCTTGCTGGCGATGAAACGGCTGTAGAAGCGATATGCGATCAGATATACGCAAACTGCGGCGATCACGATCCACAGCGCGCTGACGCGTTCGCCGTGCGCGAGTGCGATCGTCCCGAACGCGAATGCGCCGAGCAGCGCGACGGCGATCCATAGCAGGGTACTGGAAGCCCGATTCATGGCGTCTCCTGGTCTCCAATGTGGTTTTGAGTGGATCCGGCCAGGCGCCGAACCCGCGTGACGTCGATGCGTCGTGCCGCGTCTCGTGGATGTCGCGGCGATGGGCCGTAGTATTCCGCGCGACGGGGGCAGCTTACAAGCGCACAACTACGTATGCGGGGCTACGTAGAATTACGTAGGCCGAGCGCGGGCGCGCGCCGCGCCCGAGATGGATCGACGCGCGACGTGGCGCGGCCCGGCGCCGGCCGGCCGGGCATCGCAGGTCGCGCGCCGGGCCGCGTGGATCAGTGCTTGTCGTCGGCCTTCTTCGGTTTCGGCGGCGACGGCACTTTCGCGTACTGGAACGCCGGCGTGGCCTTCAACGCGTCCTTCGTCGCGCCCGGCAGGTAGATGTTGCCGTTGCGCACGTCGAGCGACGCGATCGGCACCGCGACGTCATGCGCGGCCACGCCGAGGAAGCCGCCGGCCGATACGATCGCCGCCGACACCGAGCCGTCCGGCGCGACGATCAGGTCGCGCACCGTGCCGACTTTCTGGTTCTGGTCGTTGTATACGGCCTTGCCGAGCACGCTCTTCTTCACGCTCCAGCCTTCGAGCAGCGCCTGCGATTGCTCGACGGTCACGCTGAGCGGCTGCGCGCCGGCGATCTGCGCGTGCGCGCTGACGCTCGATGCGAGGACGGTTGCCGCGATGAGGGTCTTGTAGAACTTCATGTATTGCACTCCGGTTCGGTTGTTGTTGATTCCGGGAGCGAAGCGACGCGGGCGCAACGGCTGATCGGTGAGCGCCCCGCGCTTCGTCGGTCGCGTGGCGGCCAGCCGCGCCGCCACTGCGTGTGTGCATGACGGACCGGCGTGGCCGGACCGCAGCGTGCAACACGGCTTCATGGTAGCGGCATTCGCCGGATCGTGCGTTCGGAGTGCGACGTGACAGGCGGGGCGACACGGATGGAGATCAATGTCCGTGCGGACAGGATGTGCGCGCGGCGGAGAAAAGCGCGCGCCGCGGCATGTCGATCGGGAGAACATCGGAGACGGGCATCCGCTCGTCACCGGCGCACGGACCATGCGGCGGATGCCCCCCGGCCCCGCCGCGCAGTCACACCGCCTTACGCGTTGCGCGAATACACCCTGCGATGCCGCACTGCCTCCGCCAGCACATCGAGCACCGGCTCCGTCTGCGTCCAGCTCAGGCACGCATCGGTGATCGACACGCCGTACTGCAGCGGCACGCCCGGCTTCAGATCCTGGCGCCCGGCCTCGAGATGGCTCTCGACCATCACGCCGACGATCCGGTGCTCGCCCTGCGACAGCTGCCGCGCGAGATCCTGCGCGACCTCGATCTGCCGCTCGTGCGACTTGTTGGAATTCGCATGCGAGCAATCGACCATCACCTGCTCGCGCAACCCGCTCTTGCGCAGCACCGCGCAGCTCGCCTCGACGTGCTCGGCGTCGTAGTTCGGCCCGTTCTTGCCGCCGCGCAGGATCACGTGCGCGTCGTCGTTGCCGCGCGTCTCGAAGATCGCGGCCATGCCCATCTTCGTCATCCCCATGAACGCATGGCTCGCGCGCGCGGCGACGATCGCGTCCGATGCGACCTGCACGCCGCCGTCGGTGCCGTTCTTGAAACCGATCGGGCAGCTCAGCCCCGATGCCAGCTGACGATGGCTCTGGCTCTCGGTCGTGCGCGCGCCGATCGCGCCCCACGCGATCAGGTCCGCGATGTACTGCGGGCTCAGCAGGTCGAGAAATTCGGTCGACGCAGGCAGGCCGAGCGCGTTGATGTCGAGCAGCAGTTGCCGCGCCGCGCGCAGCCCTTCGTTGATGCGGAAGCTGCCGTCGAGGCGCGGATCGTTGATGTAGCCCTTCCAGCCGACCGTCGTGCGCGGCTTCTCGAAGTACACGCGCATCGTGATCAGCAGGTCGTCCTTCAGCGCATCAGCGGCGGCCTTCAGGCGGCGGGCGTACTCGAGCGCCTGGTCGTGATCGTGGATCGAGCACGGGCCGACGACGAGCAGCAGCCGGTCGTCGCGGCCGTGCAGGATGTCGCCGATCGCGCGGCGCGTGTCCTCGACGAGCGTCTGCGTGGCGGCCGGCACCGGCAGTTCGTCCTGCAGCAGCGCCGGCGAGATCAGCGGACGCACGGCGCCGATGCGGACGTCGTCGATACGCGTGGTGTCCTGCGTCGCGTCGGCACTGCCTACCTCGCGATCATGGGAAGGATTGTCGAGGTTCTGCATGGTGATTCTCCGGGGGACGTCTGGAATGAGGTGCAGGCTCGATTATGGCACTCGCGCAAGGCGGCAGCGAGGCGCGCCGGGGGCATGCGATCTGCGTCAAGAGGCCGGGCGGCCGGACGAAAGAACGGCGATCCGCAACGGATCGCCCGGGCATTCGGCGCGTTGCGCCGATGCCGCACGCTGCGGGCGCGCGCCTGCCGACGTTTCCGGGCCTGTCGACAGGGCTTCCTGGAACGGGCGTCATGCAGGCGCCGCCGGTCGCCAGCCGCAACGCGACCCGGGGCGCCGGCCGTTTGGCCGAGTGGTCGCGTGTGGCCGACGTACCGTACGATCATGGCTGTCCGCTGCCGATGGCGCCTCGCCTTCGGCGCAGGCGGCACGACGCACCACCTGTCTGTGATTGATCGTTCGCAACATGACCCGACACGCCACGATGACCGTATCCGAACTGCTCAGCGCCATCCGCCAGCCCTACGTCGACCTGCTCGCACAAGCGGCAGCGCAACCGGCGGCCGTCGTCGAACCGGCCTACCGGAAAGCCGACGGCACGCTGGCCACCGAAGGCCCGCTCGCACTGCCGTGCCGCGCCGACATCGTCCACACCGAAGGCGAATCGGCCGGCCAGCCGGCGATGGTCGACTCGACCGCGCAACTGGACTTCGAGCCGTTCGCGTTCGAACTCGAAACGGCGGCCGTGACGATCCGGCCGTTCGTGTGGGACTGGGCGACGATCGAAGCCGACGGCATCGGCGAGGCCGCGGCCACCGACGCGTTCAGGACATGGTTCTTCGCATGGTTCGACGCCGACGACGCAGGCGAGCCGGCCGAGGACGGCCTGCACGGCATCGTTCACTATCTGTCGGAACCGGCGGGCACGGAGCAAGGATGGCGCGTCAATGCGGACCTGGGCTCGGCGCCGGGCGCGGCCGTCGAGGATCTGCTGTTCCGGCTCGTCGACGCAGGTGCCACGCGAATCAGCATCGGCTGAATCGCTTCTCCATCCACGACTCCCATGCGCGCCGGTGTCGAGTTGGCTCGGTCGGGCAATCAGCCGGCGTCGCCCGGGGTATCGACGTCGATCCCGAGTTCGGTCGCCATCCGCTGCACGAGTGCGTTCAGCCGCGCCACTTCATCCGCAAGCCGCTTCTGCTCGGCCTTGAGCGCCTCGAACTCCGACGGCGGAACGGAATCCGCGCCGCCGCCCGCGTCCGCACCGGCGTAGTCGGCGACGTTCACCTCGCCGCACATCAGGTGCATCCAGCGGTTCTCGCGCGCACCGGGCGCGCGCGGCAGCCGGACGACGAGCGGCTGCGCACGCGTCGCGAGTTCGTCGAGGAACGCCTCGACCGACGAGATGTCCGCGAAGCCGTGCAGGCGTGCGCTGTTCAGGCGCAGTTCGGCGGCCGTCTGCGGGCCGCGCAGCAGCAGGATCGTCAGCAGCGCGATCGCCTGGCTCGGAATCCCGAGCACGCGGTTCACGTTGTGCTCGAAACGCGGCACGCGGCTGCTGCTGCCCTCCATCACGAGGCTCAGGTGCTTGAGCCCGTCGAGCGCGGTCGTGACTTCGTCCTCGCTGACGTTCATCACCGGCGAGCGCGCGGTTTTCTGGTTGCAGCCCGCGGTCAGCGCATTCAGCGACAACGGATAGGTGTCCGGCACCGTGTGCTGCTTCTCGACGAGCACCCCGAGAATGCGGGCCTCGAGGGGCGTGAGTTCGCGCAGGGCGCGGGGCGTGGGCATGTCCGGCGTGGTGTTCATGGATGGCGTCGCAGCGTGCAGCGGGTGAAGGGAAACGGTCGCGGCCCGTCCGGCGTCGCGAACGGGCGAGCCATATGATAGCTCGCGACGTGAGGCCCGGCGCCACTCGCCGCCACGGCGCGCGCACTTGCCGCGGCCGGTTTTCGTCCAACGGTTCGGCCGTGCGGTGGCGCACGACGACGCCTGCATTCGGCCGCACGAACGCAGGCTCCACGCTCGCGCGCGGCATCGTCCCGCGTTTGCGCGCCGCGCAGGCCGGCGCTACGATACGCGTTCACCCGGACACGCGGCGCGGCGCTCGGCCGGATCCGTCCGCCAGGTCGATACCGTGCATCGCCCGTCCCGCACGCCTGCGCGCCGCGCCTGTCGACACGCTTCAACCGTTCACTCGTTCACCGCCATGATCGCCTCGTCTCTCGCGCCGCACGTGCGCGCCATCGTCACCGGACACACGCGCGGCCTCGGCGCGTCGCTTGCCGAACAATTGCTGCAGGAAGGCATCGCCGTGCTCGGCGTGTCGCGCAGCCGTCATCCGTCGCTCGCCGCGCAGGCCGGCGACCGTTTCGCCGAAATCGAACTCGACCTGTCGGACACGTCGGCCGTCGCGACCTGGCTCGCCGGCGACACGCTGCGCCGCTTCGTCGATGGCGCGTCGATCGTGCTGCTCTTCAACAACGCGGGCATCGTCGATCCGATCGGGCCGCTCGACGCGCAGGATCCGGCGCTCGTCGCGCGCGCGGTCGGCCTGAACGTCGCGGCGCCGCTGATGCTGTCGGCCGCGCTCGTGCAGGCGGCAGCGGCGCCGACCGAATGCCGGATCCTGCACGTGTCGAGCGGCGCCGCGCGCAACGCGTACGCGGGCTGGAGCGTCTACTGCGCGACCAAGGCCGCGCTCGATCATCACGCGCGCGCCGTCGCGCTCGATGCGAACCGCGCGCTGCGGATCTGCAGCGTCGCGCCGGGCGTCGTCGATACGGGCATGCAGGCGACGATCCGCTCGACCAGCGAAGCGAACTTCCCGATGCGCGAGAAATTCGACGAACTGAAGTCGAGCGGCGCGCTGTCGACACCCGAGGCCGCCGCGCGGCAACTGATCGGCTATGCGCTGAGCGATGCGTTCGGATCCGTGCCGACGGCCGACGTTCGCGAACTGCCCGCGTCCTGATCCGGGATAGAATTTCGCGATTGCCCTTCCCCGAGGATCCCCCGATGGTCACGAAGACCACCGCACCGTTCCAGCAGATCAAGACGCTCGTTCGCCAGAACGTCGATGCGGGCGACTGGCGCCCGGGGGACCGCATTCCGTCCGAGCTCGATCTCGCCGCGCAGTTCGGCGTCGCGCGCATGACGGTCAACCGCGCGCTGCGCGAGCTGACCGAGGAAGGCGTGCTGAAGCGCATCGCCGGCGTCGGAACCTTCGTCGCCGAGGTGAAGCCGCAGTCGAACCTGCTGATGATCGCGCACATCCGCGACGAGATCCGCGCGCGCGGCCACGAGTACCGCTGCCGCGTGCTCAGCCAGTCGCGCGAGCCCGCGTCGTTCGACGTCGCGGCCGCGTTCGGGCTGGCGGTCAACACGCCGGTCTTTCACGTGGTGTGCGTGCACGAGGAAAACGGCCGCCCGATCCAGCTCGAGGATCGCTACGTGAACCCGGCCGCCGCGCCCGAATTCATCGATCAGGATTTCCAGGCCGAGCCGCCGTCCGAATACCTGTTCAACAACGTGTCGCACTACGAACTGGAGATCGAGCACGTGGTCGACGCTTCGCTGCCGTCCGGTGAACAGGCGCGGCTGCTCGACATGCGCGCCGACGAGCCGTGCCTCACGCTCACGCGCCGCACCTGGACGAACGGGCTACCCGTCACGTTCGTGCACTTCCTGCATCCGGGCAACCGCTACCGGCTCGGCTCGCGCTTCAAGCCGGGCGCCGGACGTCACCAGACCTGAACCTTCTTCAGCGCGGGTAAGAGACCATGCGCGGCGCGCCGCTTCGCGAAGAAACGGTCACCGCGCGCAAGACGTCGCTGAATGTCGCTTGACGTGGCTTGACGTGGCTTGACGTGGCTTGACGTGGCTTGACGTCGCTCGATGTCGCGTGACGTCGTCGATCCGCGCCGCTCAGATCGCCCCGACCTGTCCCGCGCCGCGCGACCACACGACCGGAAACAGCGCATGCTCGAGCGGCGCGCCGTCGGGCAGTTCGTCGGCCAGTCCCGGGAAATCGGGCGACGTCTTCCAGCGGCGCGGCGCGTGACAGATATCGTCGCCGACGAAGCGGATCGAGAACGCGCGCCGGCGGTTCTGCGTCCCGCCCGACGCATGCAGCGTCAGCATCCGGAAGCACACCATGTCGCCCGGCTCGAGCGCCCAGTGACGGATCGGGAACGCCGCGCGGTCGGCTTCGATGTCGGGCAGGTCGGCGAGGCTGCCTTCCGGGAACCACTTCGCCTCCTTGTCCATGAACGTGCGCGGCATCAGCCACGGCCCCTGGTGCGAACCCGCGACGAATTCCAGCGTCGATTCGAGCGGCACCGGATCGACCGGAATCCACATGCTGACGTTGTCGTCGCCTTCGATGTTGTAGTACGGCTGGTCCTGGTGCCACGGCGTGCGCTGCCGCGTGCCGGGCTCCTTCACGAGCAGGTGGTCGTGATGCAGCCGCACCGTCTGCGTGCCCATCAGCGCCGCGGCCACCGACGGCGCGGGCGACCGCACGATGAAGTCGCGATACGCGTCGTTGTGCTGCCAGTTGCAGAAGTCCTCGAAGAACCAGCCCGGATCGTCGGGCCGGCTCGCGACCTTCGCGCGCGCGCTCGGCTGCGCGAGGTTCGCGTCGATGCCGGCACGCAGCGCGGCCACTTCGTCGGGCGAGAAGATGCCCTTGATGCATACGGCGCCTTCGTCGCGGAAGGCGGCGATCAGTTCGGGCGTCACGGCTTTCGCGACGCGTTCCTGGATACTCGTCATGGGTTGCCTGTCGATTGATTGAGCCACGGGGTCATGGAATGGCAGGGTCACGGGTTCACGGCGCGGAAGTCAGCTGCTGCTTCGCGCCGTAGATGTCGAAGTCGAAGTATTTCGCGGCGATCTTCTGGTACGTGCCATTCGCGCGGATCGCGACGATCGCGTCGTTCAGCCGCTTCTTCATGTCGGCGTCGCCCTTGCGCACGCCCATCGCGACGCCGTAGCCGGTGATGCGCACGTCGGTCACGTCGGGGCCCGCGAACGCGTAGCCCTTGCCGCGCGGCGTCTTCAGGAACGAATAGCCGGCCTGCGTCTTGTCCTGGAAGGTCGCGTCGAGACGGCCGTTCACCAGATCCTGATACACCTGGTCCTGGTTCTGGTACGACACGATCGTCACGCCCTTGGTCGCCCATTCGGCCTTCGCGTAGGCCTCCTGCGTCGTGCCCTGGTCGATCCCGACGCGCTTGCCGGCAAGCGACGCCGCGGTCGGCAGCAGCTTCGAGCCGGCCGGTGCGACGAGCGCGCCCGGCGACGCATACAGCTTGTTCGAGAAGTCAATCTGCTTGAGCCGCTCGTCGGTGGCCGTCATCGCGGACATGATCACGTCGAACTTGCGCGCGCGCAGCGCCGGAATCATCCCGTCGAAACCCTGCTCGACCCACACGCATTTCGCGCGCAGCTGCTCGCAGATCGCATTGCGCAGGTCGATGTCGAAGCCGGCGAGCGAGCCGTCGGGCTGCTTCGCCTCGAACGGCGGATAGGTGGGATCGATGCCCCAGCGGATCGTCGCCGTGTCCTGCGCGAACGAGACGAGCGGCGCGAACGCCAGCGCGGAAGCGAGAAGCCTTGCAGTGCGGCTCATGGTGTGTCCTTTTGGTCTCGACGTGGCGTGGGAAGGCGCCGGGCGTCCGTTGGGGAGCGTCGTGCCGGCTGGCCCGGCGCGGTACGCGAAAGACAGGGACTTCGATGAATCTGCGATGCAGTCTAGACCGCTTGATTTTCAAGCGCAAGCGGAAGGAATGGAGGTGCGGCCGACCAGGAGAATTGGACGAAGAGATCGCCAAAAAAGAGCGATGTAACGCGACATATGCAACAATTTACGGTAATTTTTCTGATGCTCAGGCGTTTACCCGATAATGCGCACAGTCGGCCGAGAGTAGGTTCGATTCGATATCCACAAGCCGTGGCGGTCCAAATTTCACGGTGAATCAGACCGCCACCCATCGCTGGCTGCCGAAAAGCGGCCTTCCGATCTATACCACCTCGACGCTACCGCGCTCCCGCCGCCATCAGGCCGCGCAGCGCCGCCGAGCGTGCCGACGATCGCCATCCGTTTGAAAAGCAGGTCCGCCCGCACGGCCGCGCCGGGTCCGGCGAAACCGCGATTGCCCGCGGTCTCGGGCCATGTTAAAAGTCGTCGCACACATTTGAAAATGAAATGCTCGAATCCGCAAAAGTGCAGAAATGAATAGACCTTTGTTCGACCTCGACCTGTTGCGCGCGCTCGTGATGGTCGCCGACTGCGGCAGCTTCACGACCGCGTCCGCGCGCCTGCATTCGACGCAGTCGACGGTCAGCCAGAAGGTGCGGCGGCTGGAGGAGATCGCCGGGCATCGCCTGCTCGACCGCGGCACGCGCGACGTGCGGCCGACCGACGCCGGCGTGACGGTGCTCAGCTACGCGCGGCGCATGATCGCGCTGAACGACGAGATGCTGGAAGCGCTGTCGGGCGCGACCGTCGCGCTGACGATCCGGCTCGGCGTGCCCGACGATTTCGCGGCGGGCCGCACGACCCATGCGCTCGCCGCGTTCAAGCGCGATCATCCGCAGGTGAAGCTCGAGGTGACGTGCGGGCTGAGCCGCGACATCTGCGCGGCCTACGATCGCGGCGAGCTCGATCTCGTGCTGATCAAGCAGCGGCGCGACAGCCGCGAGGCGGTGGTGCGCTGGCCGGAGAAACTGCGCTGGATCGACAGCGCGCAGCATCCGACGATCGACCTCGATCCGGTGCCGATCGTCGTGTTCCCGCCGCGCGGGCTTTATCGCGACGACATGATCAAGGCGATCGAGGAACGCGGCCGCCGCTGGCGGATCAGCTTCACGACGTCGAGCCTGAGCGGGATCCAGGCAGCCGTCGCGGACGGGCTCGGCATCAGCGTGCTGCCCGCGCGCGTGGTGACCGACGAGCACGTCGTGCTGACCGACGCGCACGGCGGCTTCGCGCCGATCGAGCACATGGACATCGCGATCCTGCATCGGCCGACCGCCGATCCGATGGTCAGCGAACTGACGAAGGCGCTCGCAACGATGCTGGAGCACGAGCAGGAATGAGCGCAGCGATGCGGGCGGGCATCGACCGGGCGGCGGCGCATGTCGAGAAAACCGACGCCCGTCAGAACATCGTGTTCCCGTTCGCCGCCTGCTCCGGCACCGGCTGGTTCACGTCCCAGTGTTCGACGATCTTGCCGTGTTCGAGCCGGAAGATGTCCACGATCGCGCTGCCGCGCGTGCCGGGTTCGCGCACCGCGTGCACGTGCAGGATCACGTAGTCGCCGTCGACGAACGAGCGCTTGATCTCGCTGTGCGACTGCGGATACTTGTCGCGCAGGAACGCGACGAACTTGCGGAAACCGTCGCGGCCGTCGGCCGCGTTCGGGTTGTGCTGCACGTACCGGTCGCCGACGTACGCGAGGGCGGCATCCGCATCCTTCTCGTTCAGGCCTTTCTCGTAGAACGCGAGCACCGTGCGGCGATTCGCTTCCTGCTGCGCGCTGTCCGCACCGCCCGCACCATCCTGGCCGGCCGCCATTGCGTGCGCGGCCGCCGCTGCGAACGTCGCCGCGGCGATCCATCCTGCGGCCCGTGCGGCCATCGTGCGTGTGCGTCGCATCGTCGTCTCCCGGAAGATCAGGCTGAAGGAAGCCCGATCATAACCGGCACGATGCGGCGCCCGGTTCAGACCAGCGCGCCGTCGCGCGCGACGATCTTCCCCGACGACACGACGAGTCGCCGCGTCGGCCGCGCGACGACGGCCTCGGCGAACGTCAGCGCATCGACCAGCACGACGTCCGCGCGCTTGCCTGCTTCCAGACCATAGTCGGCGAAGCCGCAACCGCGTGCCGCACCGTGCGTCACGCAGTCGAGCGCGACTTCGAGCGCGTCGTCGCGGCGGAAATCGTTGCGCATGCCGATCAGCATCGCGCGTTCGAGCATGTCGGGCGAGCCGTACGGCGTCCACGTGTCGCGCACGCCGTCGTTGCCGCCGATCACGGTCACGCCGGCCGCGCGGCACGCAACGACCGACGGCACCGGCACCGCGGCCGGCGCGGTCGTGACGATCGCGACGCCGAGTTCCGCCATCCGCGCGAGCAGCGCGTCGCGCTCGCGCTCGGCGATGTCGCCGAGGCAGAAGCCGTGGCTGATCGTGACCTTGCCCTGCATGCCGAGCGCAGCCGTGCGCTGCAGGATCAGATCGAGCGAATACGCGCCCATCGATCCGCGCTCGTGCAGATGCAGGTCGAGGCCGCGGCCATGACGCTCTGCGATTCCGAACAGCACGTCGACCGCTTCGACCGGATCGCCTTCGATCGCGCACGGGTCGAGGCCGCCGAGCAGGTCGGCGCCCGCGCCGAGCGCGTCGGACAGCAGCGCGGCCGTGCCGGGCCGCTTGAGCACGCCCGACTGCGGAAACGCGACGATCTGGATCTCCACCTGGCCGCGCAGTGTCTCGCGCGTCGCGAGCACGCCGTGCAGATGGCGCAGCCCGGCTTCGGTGTCGACGTCGACGTGCGTGCGGATGCGCGTCGTGCCGGCCGCGAGGAACGCGCGCGACAGCGCGAGCGACGCGGCGCCCGCGTCATGGCCGCTCGTCGCGCGGTAGTGACGCTCATTCTCGATGCGGTCGACGAGGCGCGGCCCCACCGCGTTGCGATACCACGGCATCCCCCAGTGGGTCTTGTCGAGGTGCGTGTGGCCTTCGACGAGGCCGGGCAGCGCGAGCGCGCCCGCGCCGTCCTCGATCGCGCAGCCGGCGGGCGCGTCGAGCGACGGGCCGACGCGCGCGATGCGCTCGCCGTCGATCAGGATGTCGAGCGCTTCGTCTGCGTGCGTGCGGACGTTGCGGATCAGCAGGTTCGTCATGTCGGTTCCGGTGTGGTCGGTCAGTCGGTCAATCGGTCAGTCAGTACGAAGCAGCCGCGATGCACGCACCGCGACGGCGGTCGGGTCGTCAGCGCGTGAAACGCAGCGCCGGCGCGAACGGCGCGCCGGTGTCGCTTTCGCCGCGTCGAAACACCCAGCGTTCGGCCGGCACGCCGGCGACGGCGGCCGCCGCATTCGGCGCGCGCACCGCGACGAAGCTCGCGTCGCAGCCGACCGCGATGCCGTAGTGCGCGAGGCCGAGCGCGCGCGCGCCGGCGTGCGTCGCCATGTCGAGCGCGATGCCGAGCGCTTCGTCGGTAAAGAAGCCCGAGCGGTAGCCGACCATCATCGCGCGCTGCAGCATGTCGCCGTTGCCGTACGGCCACCACGCGTCGCGAATGTTGTCGTTGCCGGCGAACACGTGGACGCCCGCGTTGCGCAGTTGCTGAACCGGCGGGAATGCGCAGTCGCCCGGCGCGTTGGTCAGGATCGACACGCCGGCGTCGGCGAGTGCGGCGGCCGCACGCTCGACGTCGCCATGTTCGACCTGGCCGAGCGCATACGCGTGGCTCACGTTCACGCGGCCGCCGAGGCCGGCCGCGCGCGTGCGCGCCGCGATCCGCAGCAGTTGCGCGACGCCGGTCTCGCCCGGTTCGTGCAGGTGGATGTCGATCTTCGCGCCGCGCTTCTCGGCGATGCCGAACACGATGTCGAGCTGGCCGTCCGCGTCGCCGTCGAGCGTCGTCGGGTCGATCCCGCCGACCACGTCCGCGCCTTCGCGCACGGCCGCATCGAGGATCGCGGCGGTGCCCGGGCACGTCACCACGCCGGCCTGCGGAAACGCGACCAGTTCGATGTCGACGATCCCGCGCCACTGTTCGCGCGCGGCCATCACGGCGTGCAGGTTCGACAGGCCGGTCGTCGCGTCGACGTCGACGTGGCTGCGCATCGCGATCGTGCCGAATGCGGCGGCCTGCGCGATCAGTGCATTCGCGCGCTCGACGATCGGCGGCGCAGCCGCGAGCTGGCGCTTCTCGACCACGAGCCGCTCGCGCAGCGAGTCGACCGATTGGTGCGGCACCCAGCGGTCGCCGACGAAACTCTTGTCGAGATGGATGTGGCCGTCGACGAAGCCGGGCAGCACGACGCGGCCGCCGAGGTCGATCGTTTCGGCGCCGGGCGCGGCAGTGCAAGCGGCGCCGATCGCGACGAAGCGGCCGTCATGGACGACGAGGTTGACGGGCCGGCCGCCGGCATCGACGGCGTTGGTGAAGAAACGATCGGTCATGAGTCGGAACGAGTGGGGCGGCCGCTGCGCGACGCCGACGCGGACAGGGGAAGGCACCGCAGCCGGCACGGCGCGACCGTTGGCAGGGATGTGCGGTCACGATATCGGACGGGGCGGCCAGTGGCCAATTAAATGTCGCGATGCCGCGCATTCGATTTCGCGATATGCGGGCGAGCTGCCTGGCGGGCGTGGCGCGAAGATGGGGCGTGATCACCGCGCGGGCGTGCGCCGGTGCCGATCGTCGCGCAATCGGCGCCCTCACGCGGCTGCCGGACGGCGAACCGCATCGTCGAATCTCGGCCTCGCCGCACCGCGATTTGCGCGGCAACAGACTTTACACGTTGTTACCCGGCCGCACCGGACGTGCATCCGCCCTTTCCTTATACTCACGCCGAGTTCGCCACCCGTCCCGGTATTCGTCGGCGAACACGTTGCCGATGCAGGAAACATCATGATGCGCATGCCTTCCACGAAGACCGTTCTGTTCGCCACGCTCGTCGCCGTGGCGGCGCTTCCGCTGACCGCCTGTGTCGCGCCAGGCTACTACGGCGCGCAACCGGGCTATCCGCAGCAGCAGTACGCGACGCCCGGCTACGCGCAGCCCGCGTATTCGCAACCGGGTTACGTGCAGCCGCAGCAGCCGGCCTATCCGAACCAGGCGCCGCAGTACGACCAGTACGGCAACCCGCAGCCTTACGGCGGCCAGTACGGCAACGGCTACGGCACGCAATACGGCACCGTCGCGAACATCCAGCCGATCAACGGCTCGGTCGGCACGTCGGGCGTCGCCGGCACCGTCGTCGGTGCGCTGGTCGGCGGCCTGGTGGGCAACCAGTTCGGCCGCGGCCACGGCCGCGATGCGGCCACCGTGATCGGCGCGCTCGGCGGCGCCGTCGCCGGCAACCAGATCGGTCAGCAGATGGGTGCGGCCCAGCCGCCGAGCGGCTACCGGATCGACGTGCGGGTGAGCGACGGCTCGACGCGCTCGTTCGACGTGCAGTCGCCGGGCGACCTGCGCCCGGGCGATCGCGTGCAGATCAACGGGAATCAGTTGTCGCGGTATTGATGCGGGTCGCGTGCGCCTGAGTTGATCGGACGCATCACACGTATCGCGGACACCTCACGTCGCAGAGGTGGTATCGATGCGGGTCGCATGCGCCTGAGTTGATCGGGTGCATCACACGTATCGCGGACACCGCACGTCGCGGAGGCGGTGTCGATGCGGGTCGCATGCGCCTGAGTTGATCGGGTGCATCACATATATCGCGGACACTTCACGTCGCGGACGTATTTCGCGTGCTCAGCGGCGCTTCGGCGCAACGGCGGGCACGCGCTTCACTTCATCCCCCTTCCACGAGTCGGCGCGGCATGTCTGCCGCGCACGGCACTGCGTCGTCACGTTCCTCACGTCGCGCGCCACCCGCGGTCGCGGTCGCATCCAATGCAACGGCAGGTGCGTTCGCATCATCCGGCACATTTCCGCGTGCATGCGTTCGGCGCCGCGTGCGATTGCCCGCAGACTTCGCGAACACGCATCGATTCTCCACGCATCATCCCCGCCATCATTCGCGCCTCGGTACAGCGCTTCACGCCTGTCGATGCGGCGTGTCGATCGCACCAGCAAATGCGTGTGTTTCCGATTAGCATGGTCGATGCCCTGCCACGCACCGCGCCGCAGATTCCGACCTTCCGGCACACCAACGACAACACCGACCGATGATCACGATCCGCCTGCTCGATGCCGCCGACGCGGCGCAATTCCAGTCCGTCCGCCTGCGCGCGGTCGCCACGTCGCCAACTTCGTTCCTGCCGACCCGCGACGAGGAAGCCGGCGTCCCGGTCGACGAATTCGCGACGCGCATCACGCCCACCCACGAGCGCGCCGTGTTCGGCGCATTCGACGATGCATCGCTCGTCGGCATCACGGGCGTGCGCCGCGACGCGCGCGCCAAGGTCGCGCACAAGGCGACGATCTGGGGCGTGTTCGTCGACCCCGCGTACCGCGGCCGCGGCATTGCGCAATCGCTGCTCGACGGCGCGACCGCGCACGCGGCACAGGCGTGGGAATGCAGGCAACTGATGCTGTGCGTCAACGAGATCAACGGCACCGCGGAACGGCTGTATGCGTCGCAGGGGTTCGTCCGGTTCGGCACGGAACCGCGCTCGCTGTTCGTCGACGGCCGCTTCTACGATGAACACCACATGGTCAAGACGCTCGCATGATGCGTCGCGATCGCATGCATCGGCCGTCCGCACGCGATCGCTCTCCTGCCCCGTTACGTCACCGCTTGTCGCCGATCGTCGTGGTGACCGCCTGCCCGCGATCGACACGTTCGTCAGCGTCATCGCGCTCACGTTGAATGCTGGATCGGCCCCGGCGACGTGACGGTCGGCGAGCGCGCCGGTCCAGCCGATGAAGGCGCGACGCGAGCGATCGGACGGGTGAAGACGAAGGGCGGCGGCTTGCGGCCGTGGGCGCGACTCCTTCAGCGGTCCAGGTATCGACACGCCGGACGGCATATCTCTACTCATACGTCGTCACACTACATTGCGAAGTCCAGACGTGGTCGCCACCGCGTACATGACGGTCGTTTACCCCACTTTTGCTGATACCTCGCCCCGTATGTGTGCGCACACTCACTTCCTGATCGACCTACATAGATATCCGTTGTCGTATGTTTATGCGCAAAAACTCCACGTCTGACGGATACACGGTCGAGTCCGAATCGACCGCGCGCATGGAATATGACAAGCTCGCGGAGACGTCAACATTCCATTCAAACCGTCACAGGAGCCTCAATTGCAGACCCGCCACGGAGTCGACCTCATCCGCGCCCGCGCGCTGTTCGATCGCGAGCGCCGTGCATTCACCGAAGCCATGCCGATCTCCCGCGCGTTGTCCGCGGAAGCGTCCGAGCATTTGCTGTTCGGCGTGCCGCTGCACTGGATGCAGGACTGGTCGACCCCGTTCTCGCTGGTCGTGAAGGAGGCGCGCGGCGCGACCTTCACCGACGTCGACGGTCATCGTTACGCGGACTTCTGTCTCGGCGACACGGGCGCGATGTTCGGCCATGCGCCCGAGCCGGTCGCACGCGCGCTCGCCGAACAGGCGACGCGCGGCTACACGACGATGCTGCCGAGCGAGGACGCCGCCTGGGTGTCGCGCGAACTCGCGCGCCGCTTCAGGCTGCCGGTCTGGCAGTTCGCGCTGAGCGCGAGCGACGCGAATCGCTTCGTGCTGCGCTGGGCGCGCGCGGCCACCGGCCGCAACTCGATCGTCGTGTTCAACGGCTGCTATCACGGCACGGTCGACGACGTGTTCGTCGATCTCGTCGACGGCCGCCCGGTGCAGCGCGACAGCCTGCTCGGGCAGTCCTACGACCTGCTCGCGAACACACGCGTGGTCGAGTTCAACGATCTGGCCGCGCTCGAGGCGGCGCTGAAGGATGGCGACGTCGCGTGCGTGCTCGCCGAGCCGGCGATGACGAACATCGGGATGGTGCTGCCCGAGCCGGGCTTCTGGGAGGCGGCGCGCGAACTCACGCGTCGCTACGGCACGCTGCTCGTGATCGACGAAACCCACACGATCAGCAGCGGCCCGGGCGGCTACGCGGCCGCGCACGGTCTCGAGCCGGACGCGCTGGTGGTCGGCAAGCCGATCGCGGGCGGCGTGCCGTGCGCGGTGTACGGGTTCAGCGCCGACTTCGCGGAACGCGCGAAACAGGCGAAGCTGAACGCACCGCCCGGCCATTCCGGGATCGGCACGACGCTCACCGCGAACATGCTCGCGATGCATGCGATGCGCGCGACGCTCGCCGACGTCGCGACCGATGCCGCGTATGCGAATATGTTCGCGCTCGCCGCGCGGCTCGCGGCCGGGCTCGACCAGGCGATCGCAAAACACGAGCTGCCGTGGTGCGTGACGCGCATCGGCGCACGCACCGAATTCCAGTTCACGCCCGTGCCGCCACGCAACGGCACGATCGCGGGCGAGCAGCTCGACAGCGAGCTCGAGCACATCGTGCATCTGTATCTGCTGAACCGCGGCGTGCTGATCACGCCGTTCCACAACATGATGCTCGTATGTCCGCAGACGACGGCCGACGATGTCGACACGCTCGTCGCGCAGTTCGACGCGTGCCTGGGTGAACTGGTGTGATGTGAGACACGCGGTGCGTCCGGCTCGCCTGCATCGGGCCGACCGGACGCATGCCCGACGCTACTTCAGCAGATCCGTCGAATCGACCTGCGCGCCGGGCACGCCCACGGAGCGCGCACTCACTTCCAGCTCCACACGCAGCGCCGCACACGTATCGACGCGCCTACTTCGGCAGATCGGTCGGATCGACCTGCGTGCCGGGCACGCCCGCGGTGCGCGCACTCACTTCGAGTTCGTCGCGCAGCGCCGCAAGCGTATCGCCGGTGCCGCCGCCCTGCCCCGACACCGCACCGCCATCGAGCGACGGCAGGATGTAACCGTTCACCATCCGCCGGAACAGCTTCACGTTCTCCGCGTCGCGCAGGCCGCCGTCCACAGGCAGCACGCCCGTCATCACGATCACCGTATTGCGCTTCGGCAGCACCGTGATGAATTGCCCCTTGAAGCCCATCGCGTCGAATTCCGGCTCGCTGTCGACGATGTTATTGATCCACCAGTAGTAGCCGAAGTGCGGCGACACGCGCGGCGCCGTCATCTGCGCGATCCACGCCTGCGGCACCACCTGCCGCCCCTGCCAGCGCCCGCCGTCGAGCACGAGCATGCCGATCTTCGCCATGTCGACGGCACGCAGCCGCAGCCCCCAGCCGGCCGACACGAGCCCCGTGCGGTCCGCGCGCTCCCATGCGGCGCGCTTCATGTCGAGCGGGCCGAACAGGTGCGTGCGCGCATAGCGCTCGACGGGTTCGCCGGCCGCCGCGCTCAACATCGCCGACGCGAGAATCGGGTTCACGTCGGTGTACTCGAATGCGGTGCCCGGCGCGACCTTCGGCGCGGCCGACGCGGCGAGCTTCAGCCGGTCCGGCGCCGTGTAGTAGATCGGATCGTTCTTCGGGCTGAAGTCGTAATGCAGCCCGCTCGCCATCGACAGCACGTGCTTCAGCGCGATGCCGCGCTTGTCCGCGAACGCGCCGCCGAGTTCGGGGCGCCACGCGGCGAGCCGCGCGGCCACCGGCTCGTCGACATGCACGGCGCCCTGATCAACCAGGATGCCCGCGACCAGCGACGTCACGGCCTTCGTCACCGAGTACAGCTCGTACGTCGAGTCGCGCGACGCGTTCGCGCCGTAGCGCTCGAAGATCAGCTTGCCGTCCTTCACGACGACGAGGCTGCGCACGTCCATCCGGTCGCGGCGCAGCCATTCGGACAGCCGCACGAGCGGCGCCGAATCGACGCCGGCCGCTTCGGGCACGACGCTCGGCGGGTCCTGCGGCGCGCCGCCTGCAGCCAGCGCCGGGCCGCCGCCGCATGATCCGGCGACGATTGCCGCGGCCGCGAGGCCGCGCATTGCGAGGGAAACGCTCATCGTAGCTCCTGTTGAAACGGCGCCCGCCGCGTCGCGCGGGCGCTCATATCGCAATCGCATCGCGCGACGTCAATCAAGACACGGCTTGCCGGCCGGCAGGAACTGCCCGCGCCCCGGCTCCGCGGCGAGCAGCCGGCCGTCCTCGACGAGCAGCTCGCCGCGCGACAGGCAATGACGCGGCCAGTCCGTCACCTCGATCCCTTCATAAGGCGTGTAGTCGACCGCATGATGCAGCGACGCATTCGCGATCCGCACGCGCTTGTCCGGATCCCACACGACGATATCCGCATCGGCGCCGACCGCGATCGTCCCCTTGCGCGGATACAGCCCGTACAGCTTCGCGGGCCGCAGCGACGTCAGCTCGACGAACTGATGCAGCGACAGCTTCCCCTTGCGCACGCCATCGAACAACAACGGCAGCCGCGTCTCGAGACCGGGAATCCCGTTCGGGATATGGTCGAACGAGACGGCCTGCCCGCCCGGATGCTTGCCGCACGGATCGTCGTAGTTGAACGGTGCGTGATCGGACGAGAATACCGAGAACACGCCCTGCTTCAGCGCCTTCCACACCGCCTGCTGGTTGGCCGGATCGCGCGGCGGCGGGCTGCATACGCATTTCGCGCCCTCGTAGCCGTCGTGACCGTGATGACCGAGATCGGCGGCCGTCAGATACAGGTACTGCGGGCAGGTTTCGGCCAGGATCGGCAGGCCGCGCGATTGTCCCCAGCGGATCTGCTCGATCGCCTCGGCGCCCGACACGTGCACGATCAGGATCGGCACGTCCACGAGTTCCGCGAACGCGATCGCGCGATGCGTCGCCTCGCGCTCGACCACGGCCGGCCGCGCGTGCGCATGAAAATGCGGCGCGACGTGGCCGTCGCCGAGCAGCCGCTCGGTCAGCCAGCCGATGCAGTCCGAATTCTCCGCATGCACCATCACGAGCGCGCCGTGCTCGCGCGCGACCGACAGCACGTCGAGCATCTGCCGATCGTTCAGCTTCAGGTCGTCGTAGGTCATGTACACCTTGAACGACGTGTAGCCGTTCGCGATCAGCCGCGGCAGCTCCTCGGCCAGCACGTGCGGCGTCGGATCGGCGACGATCAGGTGAAAACCATAGTCGATCAGCGCGCGCCCTTCCGCGCGCCGGTGATAGTCGTCGACGGCCGCCTGCAGCGACTGCCCCTTCGCCTGCGCGGCGAACGGCACGACGGTGGTCGTGCCGCCGCACAGCGCGGAGCGCGTGCCGGACAGGAAATCGTCGGCCATCTTCAGCCCGTCGGGCATCGGCTGGTCGAGGTGGCAGTGCGCATCGACGCCGCCCGGCAGCACGAGCATCCCGCTCGCGTCGAGCTCGCGCGGCGCGCGCGGCAGCCCGTCGCCGAGCATGGCCACGCGCCCCGCGCGAATGCCGATGTCGCACGAGAACCGGTCCGCCGCCGTCACGATGTCCGCGTGACGGATCACGAAATCGAGATCGTTCGACATGGCGCGCGCCTCAGATCACGTCGCTGAAGAGACGCCCCCAGCCCTTCACCTGCCGCGTGTCGTAGTCGGCGAGCTGCAGCGACTTCCACACGACGGTCGAGATCGTGTCGTAGATCGGAATGCCCGTCTCTTCCTCGAGCGCCGGCACCAGGTGCGCGGCGTTCAGGTTCGTGCAGAAGATCGAGATCGCGCGCGGGCCGGCCTTCGCCACTTCGCGCACCATCCCGCCGATCTGGTCGCCCGTCACTTCGGAGAACGAGAAATTGACCTTCAGGTTCAGGTGGCGCTCGGCGATGCAGTTCAGCCCCGAGCGGCGATAGTTGTCGACGATCTTCGTCTGCACGTCGTCGAGATACGGCGTGACGAGGCCGAACTCGTGCGCGTTCGTCTTCTTCAGGATCTCGTTGAGCGCGAGCACCGACGTCGTGGCCGGAATGCCGGTCGCCGCGGTGATGCGCTGGCACAGCCGCTCGTCGGCCTCGAAGCCGAGCCAGCCGGACGACGTGCCGTTCCACGCGATCACGTCAACCTTCGCGTCGGCGAGCAGCATCGCGGCCTGGATGATCTTGTCGTCGTCGAACTGGCCGAGCGCCTGGCCCGTCAGCGAGATTTCGGTGACGGGAAAGCGCGCGAAGTGCGCGGACACGCCCGGCAGGCCGGCGACCATCGCGCTCGTCAGCGGTTCGAGCGACGTGTTGGACGAAGGGGTGAGCATGCCGAGCAGGGTACGTTTCTTCATGGTGGTTTTCTCTCTACCAGTAAATGCAGTCGATGCAGTGAAAGGGGTCGGTCAGACGGGGAGCTTGTTTTCGTAGTCGATCGCGCTGGAGCACACGAGCAGGCCGACGCCGGCCGCCGCGAACACCATCAGCGCAAGGAAGTAGGAACCGGTGAACTGCACGATCGCGCCGACGAGGATCGGCACGGTGATGCCGCCGATGTTGCCGCCGAGGTTCATGAGGCCGCCGAGGAAGCCGATCTTGTTGCGTGTGCCGAGCGACGACGGGATGCACCAGTACAGCCCGCACCAGCGCAGGAAGAACAGCGTCGTCGACAGCAGCGCGACGCACACGACCGGGCTCTTCACGTAGGCGACGGAAAAGATCGACACGGTCGCGATCACCGCGGCGATGCCGAACAGCGTGCGCATCACGACGTTCGGACGCCCGCCCGCGGCCTTCCACTTGTCGGCGATCCAGCCGCCGAGCAGCTCGCCGACGAAGCCGCAGAAAAAGATGATGAAGGTCGACCCGCCCATCTGCTTGATGTCGAAGCCGTGCACCTTGTGCAGGTAGTTCGGCATCCACGTGAGCAGCCCGTAGAACACGCTGTTGAAGCACATCCAGCCGAAGAACATGCACCACACCGAGCGGTACTTGAAGAAGTCGCGCGAGCGCCCCGATGCACCGGCCGGCTCGGCCGCGAGGTCGCTCGCGTGCGACGCCTCGATGTAGTCGGCCTCGAGATCGTTGACGCCCGGATGCTCGCGCGGCGTGTTGCGGATGTAGTACCACGCGAGGAAACCGGCCAGCACGGTGCCGACGCCGGCCACCGCGAACGCGAGCCGCCACGAGCCGAGCAGCGCGATCAGGCCGGCGATCAGCACCGCGCCCAGGGCCGCGCCGAGCGGCGCGCCGCCGTCGAGCAGCGTGGCGCCGCGGCCGCGCTCGGTCTGCGTCATCCAGATCGCGTTGAGCTTGCCGCCGGCCGGATAGATCGGCGCTTCGGATGCGCCGAGGCCGAGGCGCGTGAGCAGCAGCGACGGCGCGTTCGTGCACAGCGCGGCGATCGCCTGGAAGAAGCCCCAGAACACGGTCGCCGTCGCAATCACGATACGCGGCTTGAACCGGTCGGCCAGCATCCCGCCCGGGATCTGCATCACCGCATAGGTCCAGAAAAATGAACTGAGGATCAGGCCCTCCATTGCCGGCCCGATCTTGAACTCCTGCGAGATGTAAGGCATGGCGACGGACAGCGACGCGCGATCGACGTAGTTGATCGCGATGAGGCTCAGCATGACGACGAATATCTTCCAGCGGACGGCGGACTTGCCGACCGTCAGGGCAGCGACACCGGAGGTTGAAGACATGAACGGACTCCAGGGGTGAACGAGGATGGTCAGGACGTCGCGCAACGTTGAGCCGAGTATAGGATTAGAAATTTATAATTACCGTTAGCGTAAACGCTTGGTTTCATTGAATTTGTTTTATCACTATCGTGGTGCAGGGCAAGCCCCGATATCGTGATAAGCTTGCGCCATCATGAGCCAGACACCCCGCAACCCCCTGCTTCTGCGCACGCGCGGCATGGCCGCTGAGATCGCCGCGCGCCTGCGCGTGATGATCGACGAGGGCGAACTGCCGCCCGGCGCGCGGATCGACGAAAAGGAACTGAGCCTCGCGTTCGACGTGTCGAAGACGCCGCTGCGCGAAGCGCTGAAGGTGCTCGTCGCGGAAGGCGCCGTCACGCATCGCCAGTACATCGGCTATCGCGTCGCGTCGATCGACATCGACGATCTCGTGTCGACGTTCGAGCTGCTGCACGGCCTCGAGGCGATGGCGGGCGAATTGCTGCGCAAGCGGATCGGCACGTCGACGCTCGCCGCGCTGCAGGCGAAGCACCGGCGGATGGTCGAGTGTCACGAGGCCGGCAAGCGGGTCGAGTATTTCCGGCTGAACCAGCAGATTCATCAGATGATCATCGACGCGGCCGGCAACCCGGTGCTGTCGGGCATCTATGCGTCGCTGATGTCGAAGGTGCACCGCGCGCGCGGCGCCGCGAACGCGGACACGCTGCGCTGGGCCGAATCGCTGCACGAGCACGAAGCGATCATGGCCGCGCTCGCCGATCCCGACCACGCGCGGCTGCCGCAGGTGCTGCGCAGCCATTCGGAGAACACCGCGCGCGAAGTGCTGGCGATCCTCGATCGCACCGGCACGGCCGACGTGTCGGCCAGGCGGGCGGCCGAAGCGTAACGGCCTGCCGACGAACCGAACACGTAGCGGGGGCCTGCGAACAGACCGTCGACGGCCTGCTACGCCGCCTTCAACGCCCGTCGCGCCACCTCCGCGAAATACCGCGCGCCGACCGGCAAAATCTCGTCGTTGAAATCGTACGCCGCGTTGTGCAGCGGCACCCCGCCGCGCGCGGCCGCTTCGCCGTTGCCGATGAACACGAAGTTGCCGGGCACCGCCTGCAGGAACGCACCGAAGTCTTCCGAGATCATCATCGGCTGCACGTCGGCGTTCACCGCGTCGGCGCCCGCGACGTGCGCCGCGGCCTCGACAGCCGTGTCGACCCATTCCGGGGAATTCACCGTCGGCGCGAACTCGTGCGTGTATTCGAACGTGCAGGTCGCACCGTGCGTGCGGCAGATCCCTTCGCTGATCTCGCGCATCCGCGTTTCGAGCAGCGTTTGCACGTCGCGCGCATAGCTGCGCGTGTCGCCCTTGATCGTCACCGTCGACGGCAGCACGTTGCGCAGCCCGTCGGTGATGAACTCGGTGCACGAGATCACCGCCTGCAGGCCCGGATCGAGATTGCGCGACACGATCGTCTGCAGCGCGAGCACGATCTGCGAGCCGATCACGATCGGATCGATGCCCATGTGCGGGCGCGCCGCATGCGTGCCGCGCCCATCGATCCGGATCACGAAGTTGTCCTCGCTCGCCATGATGCCGCCCGCGCGCGTCGCGAACGTGCCGGCGCACATGCCCGGCATGTTGTGCGCGCCGAAGATCGCATCGACCGGGAAACGCTCGAACAGCCCGTCGGCCATCATCGCCTTCGCGCCGCGGCCATGTTCCTCGGCCGGCTGGAAAATGAAGCGCACCGTGCCGTCGAAGTCCTTGCGCTCGGCCAGCAGTTGCGCGGCGCCGAGCACCATCGACATGTGGCCGTCGTGCCCGCACGCGTGCATCTTGCCCGGCGTGCGCGACGCATGTTCGCGGCCCGGCGCGTGCTCGGCGATGTTCAGCGCGTCCATGTCCGCGCGGATGCCGATCGCGCGCGTGCCGGTGCCGACCGTCAGGTTCGCGACCAGCCCCGTGCCGCCGATCCCGCGCTGCACGTCGAGCCCGAGCGTCGTCAGGATCCGCGCGACGTAGTCCGACGTGTTCACTTCCTCGAAGCCCGTCTCCGGGTGCTGGTGCAGATGCCGGCGCCAGGTTTTCAGCCGGCCCTGCAGCGTGCTTTCCGCCATTGCGTCCAGTGCGTCCATCGTGCTTGCCTCGTCGGTCGTCGGGTCGTTCGGGTCGCTCAGGCTTCCGCGGCCGCGCGGGTTCGCGTCAGCCAGTCGCGCTGGCGCGCCAGCACCGCGTCGGCCGTCTCGCCGACACACCGCCGGTAGACGGTCGGCGCGGTCGCGCCTTCCGTGTTGATCGCCAGCACGCGCGCGTTCGCATCGAGCCCCGCCTGCCGCGCCAGCGCCGGATCGCGCATCAGCACGGTCAGCCCCGCGATGCCCGCCGCGCCCGATTCGCCGGACACGAACGGCACGTCGCGTTCGCTGCCGGCGGCCAGCGCGCGCATCGCCTGCATGGCGTCGTCGTCGTCGATCAGCATGAAGTGATCGATGCTCGGCTCGAGAAAGTCCCATGCGAGCGGCGACGCCTCGCCGCACGCGAGCCCCGCCATCACCGAGTCGACGCTGCCAGTCGCCTTCGTCGCGCGCCCGGCGAGCGCGCTCTGGTACAGGCAATCGGCCTGGTGCGGCTCGACGACGATGAAATGCGGCCGCCGTGCGCCGGCATGCTCCCACAGATAGCTCGCGACACCGGCCGCAAGGCCGCCGACGCCGCCCTGCAGGAACACGTGCGTGAACGGCCGATGATCGCCGCTGCCGCCGCCGTCGCCGTCGCCGTCGCCGTCGCCATCGCCATCGCCATCGCCATCGCCATCGCCATCGCCATCGCCATCGCCGAGGTTGCCCTCTCCCGCCGCCTGCGCGAGCGCCTCGGCCGCGATCACGCCGTAGCCCTGCATCACGTCGCGCGGAATCGCCTCGTAGCCGTCGTACGACGTATCCGACACCACGTGCCAGCCGTTCGCGTCCGCGAGCTGCGCGGCGTGCACGACCGATTCGTCGTAGTTGCCGGCGATCCGCACGATCCGTGCGCCGTGCGCGGCGATCGCATGCTCGCGCTCCGCGTCGACGTGCGCATGCAGCACGATCACGCAGCGGCAGCCGATCGCGCGCGCGGCGGCGGCCAGCGCGCGGCCGTGATTGCCGTCGGTTGCGCTGATCACCGTCAGGTCGGCCAGCGACGCCGCGTAGCGGCCCGTGACGAGCCCCTGCGGATCGAGCGCCTCGTTGCGCCGCAACCGCTTCACGAGCCGCATCAGCGCGATCGGCGCGCCGAGCGCCTTGAAGCTGCCGAGCGGCGAACGGCACGCTTCGTCCTTCACGCTGACACTCGCGACGCCGAGCCGCGCGGCCAGGTCGGGCAGCGCACGCAACGGCGTACGCGCCGTGCCGACGAGCGGCCAGTGCGCGAGCCACGCGCCGCTCTCGTCGGCCGCGGCGATGTTCATGATGCGGCGCAGCGTGTCGGGATAGTCGGTGCGCGACGCGCGGGGATTGGCGATCAGCATGGCGGGAAGGGCTCCGGAAATGGGCCGCGCGGGCGGCCCGGCGGTGGATGCGGTGCGGGCGCATACGGGTTGCGCGCGCCGTCGGTCCGAAAAATAATATTGCGCGTCCCGGTCAAAAAAATCGCCAAATCGGCGCTCCGGACGCAAAAATTTCTCATTCTTTCGAGGCTGCCGCACCATCATGCCCACCCCACTCGATGCGTTCGATCGCAAGCTGCTGATGGAAGTCCAGCGCGACGCGCACACGCCGCAGACCGAACTCGGCGCCCGCGTGAACCTGTCGACCGCCGCCGTGAACCGCCGCCTGCGGCGGCTCGCGGAAGACGGCGTGATCGAGCGCTACACGGCGGTCGTCGCGCCGGAGAAGGTCGATCATCCGCTGACGATCGTCGTGAACGTCGAGGTCGAGCGCGAGCAGATCGACCAGCTCGACGCGATGAAGCGGACCTTCGAGCGCTGCCCGCAGATCCAGCAGTGCTACTACGTGACGGGGGAATGGGATTTCGTGCTGATCCTCGCCGTGCGCAACATGGATCAGTACAACGCGCTCACGCGCGAGCTGTTCTTCGCGAACAACAACGTGAAGCGCTTCAAGACGCTCGTGAGCATGAGCCGCGTGAAGGTCGGGCTCGAGGTGCCGGTGGATCCCGGCGAGTGACGCTCGAACGTCAGCGCCTGTCGGCAGCCAATGAACCGAAAAACGTCGCGACCTTCGCCTTGCTCGTCGTCTGCAATCGCGACATCAGCCCGTGATCGACCTGCCGCAACCCGTAAGTCTCGCCGATGTCGCGCTGCATCCGGCACCACAGATGGCTCGCGATCTCCGCGTCGACCATCGCGCGGTGGGCACGGCCCGTCTGCGGCAAGCGCAGCATGTCGGCCAGGCTCGACAGCCGGTGACTTTGCGCGTGCGGGTAGAGGCGCCGCGCGACGAGCATCGTGCATGCGAACGCATGCTCGGCCGCCATCCCGAGCATCCCGAGTTCGGCCTGCCAGAACCGCTTGTCGAAGCCGGCGTTGTGCGCGACGACGGGATGGCTGCCGACGAATGCCGCGGCTTCCTTCATGACCTTCGACACCGGCGGTGCCGACGCGATCATGTCGTTCGTGATCCCCGTGAGCGCGACGACGTCGGACGGAATGCGGCGTCCCGCGTTCATGAGGCTCTGGTAGCGGTCGACGATCTGGCCGTCGCGCAGCAGGATCACGGCGATCTCGGTTGCCCTGTCGCCCATGTTCGGAGAAAGCCCGGTTGTTTCGAAGTCGAGTACCGCTACGGTTTGCATGGTCGAATCAGAGGAAAGATACCTGGCGGCGCACGTCGGCCGGGACGTGTCTCGCCGACGCGAAAGCGCCACAGTGTATCCCCGGATGCCACGTCGGGCCCCAAACTCGATCATCGTGCGCGGCGCACCGCCGTTTCCATCCGGACGGACCGGCACGCTCGCGCCATCCGCCGCCGAACAGCGGCGAATGTACCGAAGCTTCCGCGCGTCGGTACATCCCCCTTCCCTACATCATCGACAACTGAAGCTCGCCGCCGAATTCACGTCGCCCGAGCCGTTGTAGCGCGCGACCTGCGGATACGGGCACAACGGCCGCGTGCGTCCCGCGCCCCACGACGTCGGCACGTCCGCGTTCGGCACCGCGTTCGTCGTGTCGCGCGCCGTGGCGACGATCGCCGCGGGCGCCTGCCCCTGCTCGACCCACGCGACGAGCGGCGTCAGCATGTCGAACTGGTCGGCCGCCGGCCCGCCCGAGCAGTGGTTCATGCCCGGCACCGGATAGAAGCGCGCGAAGCCCGACGCGTCGCCGCCGTTCGCCTGCGCGAGCCGCCCGTACCAGTCGCTCGTGTCGTTGAACGAGAACACCGGGTCGCCGGTGCCGTGATAGACGAGCAGCTTCGCGCCGCGCGATTTCAGCGCGGACAGGTTGGTCTCGTCGGGCGGCGTCATGAACGACCACGACGATTGCGTGTACACGCCGTTCGTCGCGAAGATCGCCGGCGCGTCGTTGTCCATGTCGAAGCCGAGCGCGAAGCCGGCGAGGTTCGCGAGCGTCGCGGCGGTTTTCGGCGGCGTCATGAACGTGAACGCCATCGCGGCCGGGTCGAGCATGACCGAATTCGACTGTTTCCATGCGGCCCAGCCGGGGCCCGAGATGCCCGGATCGTACGGAAAACTCGCATAGAGCGCCGTGCCCGCGCTGTTGCGCGCGCCCGCGAACACGTTCTCGAGCGCGCTCTTCTGCGCGGTCGTGAGGCACGCGCCGGTGCGCGTGGCGTTCGCGCAGGTCGGGATGTCCGTCTCGACGCTGAAATGCGCCTGGCACGCGGCGACGTCCTGCACCATCCCGTCGGCCACGCCATCGAGCGCATCGCACTTGTCGAGAATCTTCGCGCCGACGAACCGGCGCTCCGCATCGGTGAAGCCGCTGCGGATGTCGGGCAGCCCGTTCGTCCCGGTCGCCGACGCGATCTTCGCGAACTGCTGCGCGCCGTACATCTCGCCGATCGCCGCCTTCGGCAGATGGAAGCCCGGATCGCCCGCGATGATCCCGTCGTAGTCGCCCGCGTTGCGCACGGCCGTGACCATCGCGTGCCGGCCGCCGTTCGAGCAGCCGCCGAAATAGCTGCGGTCGGGCGTCTTCCCGTATGCGAGCCGGATCACCTGCTTCGCCATCGGCGTGAGCGCGTCGACCGCGCCGTAGCCGTAATCGATGCGCGCCTGCGGATCGAGGCCGAACAGCGGGTTCTGCGCGGCGCTGTGCCCGGAATCCGAGCTGATCACCGCGAAGCCCATGTTCAGCGCATCGGTCAGCGGCCCGCCGCCGCCGACCTCGCCGGTCGCGGTCACGACGTTGCCGTCGAGCCCGCCGTTCGCCTGGTAGAAGAAGCGACCGTTCCACGCTTTCGGCAAGCGCATCTCGAAGCCGATCGCGTAAGTCTTGCCGTCCACCGCGCTCACGCGCTCGTTCATCTTCCCTTCGATCACGCAGTGCTCGGCGATCGGCTTGCCGGCCACCGTCAGCGTGCCGGCGGCCGCGGTCGTCACCGACGTGAACGATGTGTTCGCATACGCGAGCTTCGCGGCGAGCGCGTCGCACGTCTGCGCCATCGCGGCCGGCGTCGCGGCGCTCAGGTGCGTCGGCGTGGCGCTGACCGAATCGTCGCCGCCGCAGCCGGCGAGCATGGCCGCCGCGGACAGCGGCGCAATACAGAGGAATGCAGATTTCCTGTTCAAGATAGCTCCCGTTCGTCTGGCTGCCGGATCAGAACATGTGCCGCACGCCGACCATCGCGCCGAGCTGCCCCATCCCCGCGCCGGGCGTCGTGCCGGGCCCGCCGCCGCTGACCGCGTAGCGAGCATGCGCGCTGTTCCACAGATACGACGATTGCGCGTAGACGGCCGTGCGCTTGCTCAGCAGATAGGTCGCGCGCAGCGTGGCCATCGTCGCGCGCGTGTCGTGCGCGCTGTTGACGATCCGGTAGCCTTCGCCGTCGACGACGAAATCGGGTTTCACCGCATACGACGCGCCAACGAAGAACAGGTCCGAATGCGCGCCCGGCGCGGCCGGCGAACCGGTCGACACGCGCCGCCCGATCCAGCCCGCGCCGATCCGCGCGCCCGCCGCCTGCGCATACGCGCTCACGTGCGTGCGCGCGTCCTTGCCGCCGCTGCTCGTGAAAGGAACGGGCGCCACGCCATCGAAGAAGTTCGCGGCCGCGCCGGTGCCGCCGCGCTGCTCCTCGTACGACGCCGCCGCGCCGAAATACGCGCTGTCGTACTTGAGCATCACCGACCAGTTGCGGCACTGGACGGCATCGCCCGGCACCTGTCCCGCGCAGGTGCCCTGCCCCGGCGAGTTGCCGGTGCCCGCGCCGTCGCGGCCGAACGAATACGCGGCGCCGAGCGTCACGCCGCGATAGGTGCCGACGTAGGTCACCGCGTTGTCGGCGCGGCCGTTCGGCACGTACGCGTCGAACGAGCCGAGCCCGTAGATGTCGGGGCCGATGATGTCCGCGCCCTGCAGCGCGAGATAGGTCATCGTGTACTGACGGCCGAACGCGAGCGTGCCGAAGCCGCTCTTCAGCCCGACGAACGCCTGCCGCCCGAACAGCCGGCCGCCCTGGCCGAGATCGCCGCCGCGCACGTTGAAGCCGCTTTCGAGCGTGAACACCGCCTGGTAGCCGCCGCCGAGATCCTCGGTGCCGCGCAGGCCCCAGCGCGACGGCAGCTCGCCCGTCACGCCCGGCATGCGCACGACGTGGTCGCCAGCCGCGTTCGCGTGCGACACGAACTCGACGCCCGTATCGATGATCCCGTACAGCGTCACGCTCGACTGCGCGTGCGCGCCCGGCGCGGCAAGCGCGCAGCACGCGCCGGCGGCCAGCAGGCCGTTCCTTGTCTTCGTCTTCATGTCGTTGCGTCTCCAGACCGTGTTGAATCGCGCGCTCTGACGGCGCGCATCGAAAAAAACGAAAGCTCAGTCGCCGGCTTGCGGGCGGCGAATCAGCACGAATGCGGCGAAGGCCGCGACGAGCGTGACGGGGATGCTGGCGCCGATCACGACGGGCGCGCTGCGGCCGGCGGCCAGCAGCGTCGCGGCCGCGAGCGGCCCGACGACGGAACCGAGCCGGCCGACGGCCACCGCCGCGCCGACGCCCGTGCCGCGCATCGCGGTCGGGTAATAGATCGCCGCGAGCGCATACAGCACCGACTGCCCGCCGACCACGAACATCCCGGCCGCGAACGCGGCTGCCGCGAGCGACGCGAAGCCCGGCGCGGCCGCGAGCGCGGCGAGCGACAGCACGATCCCGACGTACATGCCGCCAACCACGCGCGACGCGCGCATCCGGTCGAGCGCCGCGCCGATGCCGAGCGCGCCGAGCCCCGCGCCGACGTTGAACGCGATCTGCACGAGGCCGACGTGCGCGCGATCGAGCCCGCGCGAGGCCATCAGCGACGGCAGCCAGTTCAGCAGGAAGTAGAGGACGATCAGCGTGCAGAAGTAGCTGATCCACAGCGCGACCGTCGACGTCGTGCGGCCGTCGCCGAACAGCGTGCGCGCGACGCTCGTGCGCGCGGCCGGCGTGCCGGCGACGTCGAGATACGCGCGCGATTCCGGCAGGAACCACACCAGCAGCGGCACGAGCAGCAGCGGCCCCACGCCGCCGACGTAGAAGATGTGCCGCCATTCGGTGTCGCCGGCGAGCAGCACGCCGATCAGCGACGCGATCACGCCGCCGAACGGGATGCCGCAGTACATCGTCGCCACCGCGCTGCTGCGCGAGCGCGGCTCGACCGCTTCGGACGACAGCGCGATCAGGTTCGGCATCGCGCCGCCGAGGCCGATGCCGGTCAGCACGCGCACGACGACGAGCATCGCGAAGGTCGAGACCTGCGCGGTGGCGATCGACAGCAGCCCGAACAGCACGGCCGACGCGATCAGCACGCGCTTGCGGCCGATCCGGTCGGCGAGCCGCCCGCCGAGCATCGCGCCCGGCAGCAGCCCGAAGGTGCCCGCGCTGAACGCGATGCCCATCTGCGACACGCTCAACCCGAATTCGCGCGCCATGCGCGGCGCGGCGACGCCGACCGACTGCAGGTCGAGCCCTTCGAGAAGGGCGATCGCGAAACACAGCGCGAGCGTGGTCGCGACCGTGGGTTTTTCGGCAACGTAAGTGTTCATCGTGTCTGTCTCCAATCCCATGTCTTGTAGTCGTCGGCCCTGCAACGGCCGCCGCGCGCCGCCGCCGGCCAGTGGCGGAGCGGCGCGCGCGGTGTCGTCCGAACGGCCTCCCTTATCAGGCAGCCTGATTCGCTGGCCGCAAGAATGCCTGCCGGTATCGTGGCCGGCCGGTCGTCGTGCCTGCTTGCTTCGGTTTGCTTCGGTCTGCTTCTGCTTACGCGTAAATCACGTCGGGATCGCGTCGCGCCGGGTCGTACAGCGCGTCGATCGTCGCCGCGCGATGCTTCTGCACGGCCGCCTGGTTCAGCGAACCCTTGTCGGTCACTTCGCCGAGATCGAGCGAAGGCGGCGTATCGATCAGCCGGATGCGCGCGACGAACGTCGAGCCGCCGCTCGCATGCCGGTTCAGCACGGCAAGCCATGCCGCGAACGCCGCGCGCACGACCGGCGCGCGCAGCACGTCGGTCACGGACGCATCGGCCGCGAGCCCCGCCAGCGCGCGGCACGCTTCGACGCGCGGAAACACCAGCAGGCCGATGTCGTCGCGATCGATGCCGGTGACGACCACGTCCTGCACGTACGGCGCGCCGCTCGACACCGCGTTCGCGCGCAACGGCCCGACGCTGACGAAGGTGCCGCTGCTCAGCTTGAAATCCTCGGTGAGCCGGCCGTCGAACAGCAGCCCGAGTTCCGGCCGCTGCGGATCGGCGAAAACCCCCGCATCGCCGCTGCGGTAATAGCCTTCGTCGTCGAACACGTCGCGCGGATCGACGTCCGCGTGCCAGTAGCCGCGCATCACGTTCGGCCCCTTGAAACGCAGCTCGAGCTTGTCGCCGCACGGCACGAGCTTCGCGTCGCAGCCGGGCGCGGGCAGGCCGATATAGCCGGCGCGCATCAGCGGCCCCGTCGTGAACAGGCACGACGGCGACGCCTCCGTCATCCCGAGGCCGGCCATGATCCGGATGCGCTCGCCGCAATGCGCTTCGGTCACGCGGTCGAGCCGGTCCCACGCGGCCTGCGACAGCCCCGCGCCGCCGAAGAAGTACAGCTTCACGCGCGAGAAGAACGTGTCGCGCAACGCCGAATCGCGTTCGAGCGCGGCGGTCAGTTCTTCCCAGCCTTTCGGCACGTTGAAGTAGATGGTCGGCGCGATCTCGCGCAGGTTGCGCACGGTTTCGTCGAAGCGGCCCGGCACCGGGCGGCCGTCGTCGATGTACAGCGAACCGCCGTTGTACAGCGCGATGCCGAGGTTGTGACTGCCGCCGAACGTGTGATTCCACGGCAGCCAGTCGACCAGCACCGGCGGCTCGCGCGTCAGCTCGGGCATCGTCTGGCGCAGCATCTGCTGGTTGCTGCACAGCATCCGGTGCGTGGTCGGCACGGCCTTCGGCTGCTTCGTCGAACCCGACGTAAACAGGATCTTCGCGAGATGGTCGGGGCCGAGCGCCGCATGGATCGCGTCGATCGTGCGCGGGACGGTCGCGAGCAGGCGCGACAGCGGCACCGCTCGCCCTTCGGCGTCGACGTCCGCATCCTGCGCGACGATCAGCGCCGCATCGGCCGGCAACGTCGCGTCGAGCGCACGCGCGAACGGCGCGCGTTCCGCGACGAACACCGCGCCCGGCCGCAGCACGCCGAGCGTGTGACGCAGCTTGCCGTAGTCGGTCGACACCAGCGAATACGCGGGCGAGATCGGCGAGTACGGCACGCCGGCCAGCATCGCCGCGAACATCAGCTGCAGATGCTCGAGATCGTTGCCGGACAGCACCGCGAGCGGACGCTCGACCGACAGCCCGAGATCGACGAGGCCCTGTCCAATCGCGCGGGCGCGTTCGAGCATCTGCGCGTAGGTGAGCGCGATCCAGCGGCCGTCGGCACCGCGGCGTGCCGCCAGTACGCGGTCGGGGTGCGCTTGCGCGCCGCGCACGAGGCAGTCGGTCACGCGCGTCGGGTAGTCGCCGAGCGGTTCGCGCGAGCGCAGGTACCACGCGCCGTTGTCCGCGCGGCGAATCTCGGCCGCGCCGACCGCGACGGCCGCCGCGCGATAACGCACGCCGCCCGTTTCATTTACCTGCCCGCTGGCGGGCGTCGCAACATTCATCGTCGGCTCGCTCATAACGGGTAGTGACGCGGCGTGGTCTGCACGGTGATCCAGCGCAGCTCGGTGAATTCGGCGATCGACGCGCGGCTGCCGAAGCGACCGTAGCCGCTCGCCTTCGTGCCGCCGAACGGCATCTGCGCCTCGTCGTGCACGGTCGGCCCGTTGATGTGGCAGATCCCCGATTCGATCCGGCGCGCGACCGTCATCGCCCGCGCGATGTCGCGGCTGAACACGCTCGCCGACAGCCCGAACTCGCTGTCGTTCGCGAGCGCGACCGCTTCGTCGTCGCTGTCCGCGCGCAGGATCGCGACGACCGGCGCGAACGATTCCTCGCGGTAGAGCCGCATGTCGTGCGTCACGCCGTCGACGATCGCAGGCTGCATCGTCGCGCCTTCGACGCGGCAGCCGAGCGGCAGCTGCGCGCCATGCGAACGCGCGTCCTCTACGAGCGACGCCGCGCGCGCGGCGGCCGCCGCGTCGACCATCGTGCCGAGCGGATGGCCTGCGAGCGGATCGCCCGCGACGAGCGTGCGCGCCTTCGCGGCGAGCCGTTCGACGAGCGCATCGGCGATCGGTCGCGCGGCGATCACGCGCTCGGTCGACATGCAGATCTGCCCCTGGTTGAAGAATGCGCCGAATGCGATCGCGTCGACGGCCGCATCGAGATCGGCATCGTCGAGCACGAGCACCGGCGCCTTGCCGCCGAGTTCGAGCAGCACGGGTTTCAGGTGCGCGGCCGCATGGCGCGCGATGATGCGCCCGACGTGCGTGGACCCGGTGAAGTTGATTCGCTTCACGTGCGGATGCGCGATCATCCGCTCGACGAGTTCGGGTGCATCAGCGGCCGCGTGCGTGATCACGTTGACCACGCCCGCGCCGAGCCCCGCTTCGTCCAGCACCGCGCCGATCAGCGCGTGCACGCCCGGGCACGCCTCGGACGCCTTCAGCACGACGGTGTTGCCGCACGCGAGCGGCATCGCCAGCGCGCGCGTGCCGAGGATCACCGGCGCGTTCCACGGCGCGATGCCGAGCACGACGCCGCACGGCACGCGCATCGCGAGCGCCAGATTGCCGGGCACGTCGGACGGGATCACGTCGCCGTCGATCTGCGTCGTCATCGACGCGGCCTCGCGCAGCATGTTCGCCGCGAGCGTCACGTTGAAGCCGAGCCAGCCGGGCGTCGCGCCGGTTTCGGCGACGCCGGTCGCGATGATCTCGTCGATGCGCGCGTCCATCAGGTCGGCCGCCTTCAGCAGCCGGCGGCGCCGTTCGGTCGGCGCGAGCGCCGCCCACGCGGGGAATGCGCGGTGCGCGGCGTCGATCGCCGCGTCGGCATCGACCGGGCCGGCCGCCGGCGCGCGCGACGCAAGCGCGCCCGTCGCGGGGTTGAATCGGTCGAAGGTTCGGCCGTCGCGGGCGGTGCACCACTCGCCCGCGATCAGCATCCGTCTGTCGGTCATGTCGTCTCCTGCCTTGCCTGTCTCTTGCGGCTGCGTTGGCGATTGCTTCGGCGCCTGTATCAGCGCTTGTATGCCTGCAGGCCCGGCTTGATCGTCTTGTCGTCGAGGAACTGCTTCAGCCCCTGCTCGCGGCCGCGCTCCGGATCGCGCAGCTGCGCCTGGTCGAGCTTCGCATACAGGTAATCCTCGCACTGCTCCCACGTGAGTTCGCGCGAGCGCTTGAAGCCGTGCTTCGCGGCACGCAGCACGACCGGGTTCTTGTCCATCAGCCGCGCGGCGAGCGCGATCGTCGCGTCGCGCAGGCCGGCCAGCGGCACGCTGCTGTTCACGAGGCCCATCTCGGCCGCTTCCACGCCAGTGAACGTGTCGCCGGTCATGATGTAGTGCAGCGCGCGGCGATGCCCGACCGTATCGGCCATCGCCTTGCTGACGAGGTTGCCCGGCGGGATGCCCCAGTTGATCTCCGACAGCCCGAACACCGCTTCGTCCGCCGCGATCGCGAGGTCGCACGCGACGAGCGGCGAGAACCCGCCGCCGAAGCACCAGCCGTTCACCATCGCGATCGTCGGCTTGTTGTACATCCGCAGCCGGCGCCACTGCCATTCCGACGCGTCGCGCCGCACCTTTTCCTGCAGCGCGTCGGAGCCGCCGTCGATCTCGCGGAAATATTCCTTCAGATCCATGCCGGCCGTCCACGCGGCGCCCGCGCCGGTCAGCACCAGCACCTTCGCCTCGTCGTCGAACTCGACCGCGTCGAGGACCTCCAGCATCTCCCGGTTCAGCGTCGGGCTCATCGCATTGCGCTTCTCGGGGCGGTTCAGCGTGACCCACGCGATGCCGGCCTCCACGTTCACTTTCACGGTCTGCCAGCGGTTGTCGTACTTGCTCATGTCTGTTCCTGTCGTTCGTTCCTGTGCGATTCGGTGCGCAGCATTCCTGCTGCGGACGGCTTCATTTAATATCAGGCTACCTGATATTGCAAGCGACATGAGCGCCGGTGTAAACCCGGAGCGGAAAGCGGCGGTGACCACGGAATCGGGGCACGGTCGGGCGACCGGCGACGGCGCGTGCACGGCCAACGCGGGCCGCACGGGCCCGCGCCGTCAGGTTCGGAAACGGATCAGCCGCGCAGGTTGCGCGAGAACAGTTCGAGCGCGCGCTGCACGTGCGCGGCGTCGTCGGCGGAGATGTCGCCGAGCATGCGCGCCTCGAGCGGGCGCAGCACGCCTTCGCATTCACGCAACATCGCCGCGCCTGCGTCGGTCAGCGTCAGCAGGATGATGCGGCCGTGCGACGGGTCGGCCTCGCGCGTGACGAAACCGCGGGCGGCCATCACGCTCATCACCTCGTTCGCCGATTGCGGCGTGATCCACGAGCGCTCGGCCAGTTGCGCGTTCGACGAGGCGCCGCGCGCCTCGAGCACCGACAGCGCCGTGTATTGCGCGAGCGTGATGCCGAGCGGCGCGAGCGCGTCGGTCATGTGACGGCGCAGCAGCCGGTCGAGGCCGCCGATCACGTAGGTCAGGCGCTGTTGCACGCGCGCCTTCGGCTTGTCGCCCGTCGCGCGGGCAGCGTTCTTCGCGGCGTTTTTCGGGTTCGCGGGCTTGGTCGGGGTGGAGCTCATGGTGCGGGCGGGATGGGATTGCGGGCCATCTTACCAGCAGGTCGGCGGCGGAACGGGCGTTCCGCGAAGCCGGAACGGCACGGCGCGCGCACGCAAGCGCGGCAAACCGCAGGCCTGAACGCGACGCCGCCGCGTCAGCGGCATCCCATGAACGGGATCCTTACAGTGCGCGAATGCGCGATCAGTTGCGCGGCGCGCCCGCGAATCGCGCGGTCGGCAACCCCGCATGGCGCGTCCGGGCGACGAACACGCCGCCGGCATCGGCATCGCTCGCCAGCGCGTCGTCGCCCAACCCGACGCGCGCGCTCGTCACGTACAAGCGGCCTTCACCATCGATTGCGACGCAGCTCGGCTGCGCGGTCGGCACGGCCATGCGATCCGTCTCGATGCCGTCCGGCCCGTAACGCACCACGCGCCGGCCGCCCCATTGCGCGTTCCACAGCCCGCCGTCGCGATCCATCGTCGAGCCGTCCGGGTCGCCATCAGCATCGGTCAGTCGCGCGAACGGCCGCACGTTGGCCACGTCGCCGCCCGCGCGGTAATCGCAGACGAGAATCTCGCGCACCATCGAATCGCAGAAATGCATCTTCGCGCCGTCCGGCGAGAACGCGATGCTGTTCGCGATCGCGGCCGCCGGCAATGCAAGCCGTTCGAGCGTGAGGTCCGGATTGAGCCGGTAGAAGCCGCCGACCGCGCGCGGCGGATCGCCGCCTTCGTCCTTCATCCCGAACACGAACGCGCCGAACGGATCGCAGCGGCCGTCGTTCAGCCGCGTCGGCAGGTCGGGTTCGACGTCGACGATCCGCGTGAATTCGCCGCTGCGCAGATCGAAGAACGCGAGATGCGTCGCAAGCCCGACCAGCAGCACGTCGGGATCATGCGTGAGCGCGAAGCACGCGAGCCGTTCGGGCATCGGCCACCGCGCGAGGTCCGAGCCGTCCGCGCGGCAGCGCCACAGCCGCGCGCCTTCGATGTCCGTCCAGTACAGCGCGTGCGTCGCGTCGCACCACGTCGCGCCTTCGCCGAGCGTGTTGCGGCTGTCGACCAGCAGCGCCGCCGCCGTGCCCGGATGAGTCTGTTGCATGCCGTCTCCCGATGTCTTTCGCATTCGCAGGCGGCCGCGCGTGCGTCAGGGTCAGATCTTCATCGCGCGCCGCTGGTTGCGACGATACTGGTCGAACAGCACCGCGAGCAACAGAATTCCGCCGCGTATCAGATATTGGTAAAAGGTCGGCACGTTCAAGAGGCTCATCGCATCCTGCACGGAGCCCATGATCAGCACGCCGACCAGCACGCCGGAGATCGTCGCGACGCCGCCCGTCAGCGACACGCCGCCGAGCACGCACGCGGAGATCACGCCGAGTTCGAGACCGACCGACGTCTTCGGGTCGCCGAGGCTCATCCGCGACGCGAGCATCACGCCGGCGAAGCCGGTCACGAGGCCCTGCAGCACGAACACCGCGATCTTGATGCGCATCACCGGCAGCCCCGCGAGCAGCGCGGCCTCGCCGTTGCCGCCGACCGCCAGCACGTTCTTGCCGAACACGGTCTTGCGCAACAGGAAGCCGAACACGACGAAGCCGACGATGTTGCTCCAGATCGGATACGAGATGCCGAGGAACGAGCCGCCGCCGAGATCGAAGAAGCGCTCCTCGGAGATCATCACCGCGTCGCCGTTCGACGTGATGAACGCGAGCCCGCGCACGACTTCCATCATCGCGAGCGTGACGATCAGCGAGTTGATCCGCCAGCGCGCGATCAGCACGCCGTTCACGAGCCCGACCGCGCCGCCCGCGAGCACGCCGGCGGCAATGCCGAGCACGACGCTGTGCGTCGCGGTGATCAGCGTCGACGCGACGACGCCCGAGAACGCGACGATCGACGCGACCGACAGGTCGACTTCGCCGAGCGCGAGCACGAACATCATCGTCACCGCGATCGAGCCGATCAGCGTGACCGACAGCAGCAGGCCCTGGATGTTGCGCGGCGTGAGGAAGTCCGGCACGGTCAGCGACAGCGTCGCGAACAGCACGAGAAACACCATCACGATGCCGGAGCGGTTGATCAGTTGCCACACGCCGCCGCGCGCTCGCGCGGGCGCGGCTGCGGCATCGGGGGACGGGGAAGTGCGTTGGGGTTGCATTGCCTGGCTCATAACGTTTGCTTTCCGGTTGACTGCAGGCCGCTAGCGCGGCAGCGCGAGCTTGATCAGCGCGTCGGGCGTCGCCTGCGCCTTCGCGACCTCGCCCGCGATCCGTCCTTCCTTCATCACGATGACGCGGTCCGCCACGCCGATCACCTCGGCCAGATCGCTCGACACGATGATCACCGTGCGGCCCGCTTCCGCGAGTTCGTAGAACAGGTTGTAGATTTCCGCGCGCGCGCCGACGTCGATGCCGCGCGTCGGCTCGTCCATCAGGAACACGTCGATGCGCTCGGCCAGCCAGCGCGCGAGCACGACCTTCTGCTGGTTGCCGCCCGACAGCGCGCCGATCGGCGTCTCGCCGTCGCGGGTCTTGATCGCGAGCCGCTCGATGTATTGCTGCGCCAGCTCGCGTTCGCGCCGCGTGTCGAGCAGCACGCGCGCCGGGCTGAAATGACGGCGCGCGCTGATGTTCAGGTTGTCGGCCACCGACGCGATCGCGACGATGCCTTCCTGCTTGCGGTCCTCGGGGCACAGCGCGATGCCGGCGCGCACCGCGTGCCGCGGGCTCGCGAACGCCACGCGCTTGCCGCCCAGCTCGACATGCCCGCCCGTGGGCCGCGCCGCGCCGTACAGCAGCTTCATCAGCTCCGAGCGGCCCGCGCCGACGAGCCCGAAGAAGCCGACGATCTCGCCGCGCCGCGCGGCGAACGACACCGGCTCGGACAGGCCGGGCCCGACGAGCCCCTTCGCCTCGATCAGCACGTCGCCGGCCGTGCGCGGCCGGTAGCCGTACACGTCCTCGATCGAGCGGCCGACCATGCAGCCGATCAGCCGGTCGCGGTCGAGCTCGGCGACCGATTCGAACGTCTCGATCCGGCGGCCGTCGCGGAACACCGTCACGCGATCGCACAGCGCGTCGACTTCCTCCATCCGGTGCGTGACGTAGATGATCGCGCGTCCCTCGGCACGCAGCGAACGGATGATGCGGAACAGCTGCGTCGTCTCGCGCGCGGACAGCGAACTCGTCGGCTCGTCGAACGCGATCACGCGCGCGTCGCGCATCAGCGCCTTGCCGATCTCGATCATCTGGCGCTGGCCGATCGACAAATACTTCACCGGGATGTCCGGATCGATGTGCTCGCCGAGCCGCTCCAGCGCATCGAGCGCGCGCACGGCAAGCGCGCGCTCGTCGACCACGCCGAGCCGGCTCGGCAGCTGGCCGAGCATCAGGTTCTCGGCGACCGTCAGCTCGGGTACCAGATGCAGTTCCTGGTAGATGATCGCGATGCCGGCCTCGAGCGCGGCGCGCGTCGACGCGAAGCGCTGCACCGTGCCGTTCAGCGTCAGCGTGCCGGCCTGCGGCTGGTTCACGCCGGACAGCACCTTCAGCAGCGTCGACTTGCCCGCGCCGTTCTCGCCCATCAGCCCGTGCACCTCGCCCGCGCGCACCGACAGCGACACGCCGTCGAGCGCGCGCACGCCCGGGAACGTCACCGTGATGCCGTCGAGCGCGAGCAGCGCGCCGCCGGGCGGCGGCGGCGCGGTGCCGGGCGTGGCCACGTCGTCGTGGCGCGAACTGGCCGTCATCATCTGCATCGTCATCGCGTCGTCGCCCCGCACGTTCAGATGCCGAGCTCGGCGCGCACGGCCTGCCAGTTCGCGCGCGTCATCAGCTTGCCGCTCGTCTGCGTGTCGGCCGGCGGCGCCTTGCCGTTGCGGATCCAGTCGACGAGGTTCTGCGTGCTGTCCTTGCCGTGATTCGTCGAGCTGACCGCGATCGTCCCGTAGAAGCCGGTCGGCTCCTTCTTCTGGAACTCGGCAAACGCCTCGCCCGCGCCGTTGATGCCGACGCCGATCACGTCCGCGGCCGGGATGTGCAGCTGTTCGGTCGCGCGTACCGCGCCGAGCACGGTTTCCTCGTTCAGCGCGTAGACCACCCACTTCTTGATGTTCGGATGGCGCGCGAGCACGGGCGCTGCCGCGCTGAAGCCGCCTTCGTCGTCGGTCGTCTTCTGCGGCGCGTCGAAGATGTTTTCCTTGCGGAAGCCGTTCGCGAGCAGCGCCTGCGTCGCGCCGTCGGTGCGCAGCTTCGCGGTCGGCAGCTCGTAGTTGGTGACGCGCAGCGCGCCGACTTCCTCCGGCTTCCAGCCGCGCCGCTTCATCTCGTCGGCGATCGCCTGGCCGACCTGGTTGCCGATCTTGGTCGCCGACATCCCGAGGTGCGGCACGTTCGGCAGCGGCTTGCCGGTCGAGTCGACGAGCTGGTCGTCGACCGTCACGAACTTCATGTTGTAGCGCTTCGCGCGCGACGCGATCGCCGGCCCGAGGCGCACGTCGGGTGCGCAGATCACGAAGCCCTGCGCGCCTTGCGAGCCGAGGTTGTCGATCGCGGCGAGCACCTTCTCGCCGTCCGGCGTGCCGATCTTCACGACCGAGAAGTTCTCCTTCTGGCCGAGCGCGGACGCCGCGTTCTGCTCGTTGATGAACCATGCCTGCTCGGGCATCTTCACCAGGAAGCCGATCTTCAGCGGCGCGTCGGCGTGCGCGGCGCCCTGCATCCCGAGCGGCGCGAGGCAAAGCGCGGCCAGCAGCGCGCGCAGCGTGTGGCGGCGGATCGTGTGGGTCGTGCGGTTCATGCGGTGTCTCCTTGTCTGTTGGCTTGGGTCTTCAACTTGCGTCGTGCGCATTTCGTCGTGCGCGGTCGCGCTCGCGGCGGCACGGTGTCAGCGGCCGAACGCGTCGGTCCCGACGCGCCGCCCGAACAGGAATGCGTCGGCGACGAGCCGCAACGGCCGCACGTCGACGTCGCTTGCGCCGCGCGCGATCAGCGCGCGGAACTGCGCATACAGCGCCGGGTACTCGCGCTGCGGCCCGAGCTCGACCGGCTCGCCCGCAATCGACAATTGCGCGCCGCCGCGGCTGATCGCGAGCACGCCGTCCGACGTGTCGACCGCGATCTCCCATTGCTCGACGGGGCCGTGCCGCCAGTCGAATTCCGCGCGCACGGGCACGCCGTGCGTATCGGCGCATTCGAGGTCGGCCGCGATCGGCATCTGCGCGTCGCTCGGCACGTAGAGCGTCGCCTCGCGCAGCACGAGCTCGCGCGGCAGGATCCGCGTAACGATCGACAGCGCGTTGATGCCGGGATCGAACACGCCGAGGCCGCCGGGCTCCCAGATCCACTGCTGGCCCGGATGCCAGCGCCGCACGTCCTCCTTCCAGCGCACCTGGACCGCGCGGATCGTGCGCGTCGCGAGCCACGCGCGCGCCGGTTCCACCGCGCTCGCGCAGCGCGAATGCCAGGTCGCGAACAGCGTGAGGCCGCGTTCGCGCGCGAGCGCGTCCAGCGCGGCCACTTCGCCGAGCGTCGCGCCCGGCGGCTTCTCGAGCATCACGTGCTTGCCGGCCTCGAGCGCGGCACGTGCCTGCGCGTAGCGCACCTGCGGCGGCGCGCACAGCGACACGGCGTCGAGCTCGGGCTCGGCGGCCAGCAGCGCGCCCAGGTCCTGGTAGTTGCGCACGCCGTCGACTTCCGCATGACGGCTCGCGCACGCGGTCAGCATGAAACCCGGTTCGGCGGCGATCGCCGGCAAATGCTGGTCGCGCGCGATCTTGCCGATCCCGATCACGCCCAGTGAAATCACGTCGCTCATCTGCGTTTCTCCTTCGCCACTTGCTCAGTGCGCCCAGCGCAGCACGAGCGGATCGAGCCGGCGCGCGATCGCGAGCAGCTCCGCGCGCGTGTCCGGGTGCAGTTCCGGCATCGGGTGCCGCGGCCGCTCGCACGCGATCACGCCGCCGGCGCGCATCAGCGCCTTCGCGGTGAGGATCCCGGACTGGCGGTTCTCGTGATTGATCAGCGGCAGCCACGTCTGATAGCGCGCGAACGCCTCGTCGTGCCGCCCTTCGCGGAATGCTTCGAGGATCGGCCGGATGCCGTCCGGAAAGCCGCCGCCCGTCATCGCACCGGTCGCGCCGGCATGCAGGTCGGCGAGCAACGTGATCGCCTCCTCGCCGTCCCACGGCCCTTCGATCGCGTCGCCGCCGAGCCGGATCAGCTCGCGCAGCTTGTTCGCCGCACCCGGCGTCTCGATCTTGAAGTACGCGACCTGCTCGATCTCGCGCGCCATGCGCGCGAGGAACGGCGCGGACAGCGCGGTGCCGCTCGCGGGCGCATCCTGGATCATGATCGGGATGTCGATCGCGTCCGACACGCGTGCGAAGAACTCGAAGATCTGCGCTTCGGGCACGCGGAACGTCGCGCCGTGATACGGCGGCATCGCCATCACCATCGCCGCGCCGAGCTGCTGCGCACGCAGGCTGCGCGCCGCGCACACCTGCGTGCCGTAGTGCGACGTCGTGACGATCACCGGCACGCGGCCGGCGACGTGTTCGAGGATCGTGCGCGTGAGCACGTCGCGTTCGTCGTCGGTGATCGCGAACTGCTCGGAGAAGTTCGCGAGGATGCACAGCCCGTCCGAGCCCGCGTCGATCATGAAGTCGACCGCGCGCTTCTGGCTTGCGAGGTCGAGCTCGCCGGTCTCGGAAAACGTCGTCGGGACGACGGGGAAGATGCCGCGATAGCGCGGCGTGCTGCTCGATGTCATGGTTCGGTCCTGCGTCGGTCGAAGCGGCGTTCAGCCGGAAAACACGGGGTTCAGGATTCGCCGGCGAATGTGCCCGCGGCCGGCTCGGGCGCGCGCAGCGCGGCGCGCACCACGAACGTCATCAGCACCGCGAACAGCAACGTCGCCGCGAGGAAGTACAGGCCGGCCGCGAGGCTGCCGGTCGACGCCTTGATCAGGCCGATGCCGTACGGCCCCAGGTAGCCGCCGAGATTCGCGAGCGAATTGATCGCGGCGATGCCGACCGCCGCGCTCGTGCCGGTGAGGAATTCGCCGGGCAGCGCCCACACGACGGCCTGGATCGAATACAGCGAGAACGCGGTCAGGCAGATGAACAGGAACTGCAGCGCCGGTTCGCGCACCCACGCGCTCGCGGCCATCGTCACGGCGGCGGCCGCCGACACGACGACGATGTGCCAGTAACGCTCGCGCTTGCGATCCGAATGACGCGGCACGACGAGCAGGCCGACCACCGCGAACAGGTACGGCACCGCGGACAGCAGCCCCGTCGCCGCATCGCCGGTGCCGAACGCGTGGATGATCGTCGGCAGCCACAGCGACAGCCCGTAGATGCACAGCGGAAACGGCAGGAACAGCGCGGCGAGCAGCAGTACGCGGCGGTCGCGCAATGCGGCGAGCGGATTGCCGTGCGAATCGGGGCGATACGTGTCGCGATCGGCGGCGAGCTGCCGCGCGATCCAGCGGCGCTCGTCGTCGTTCAGCCAGCGCGCATGCACGGGCGATTCGGGCAGCAGCAGCAGCGTGGGCCACGCGAGCAGCACGGCCGGCAGGCCGCTGACGACGAACAGCGTCTGCCAGTCCGACAGGCCGAACAGCCCGTGCGTCGACAGCAGCCAACCGGCGAGCGGGCCCGTCACGATGCCGGCGAGCGGCTGCGCAAGGACGAGCAGGCCGATCACGCGGGCACGGTCGCGCATCGGGAACCATTGTGTGAGGAAGTACAGGATGCCGGGATAGAGGCCGGCTTCCGCCGCGCCGAGCAGGAAGCGCAGCACGTAGAAGCTGGTCGGTCCCTGTACCAGCGCCATCGCCATCGTGATCACGCCCCACGTCGCGAGGATGCGTGCGAACCAGACGCGCGCGCCGAAGCGTCCGAGCGCGAGGTTGCTCGGCACCTCGCACAGGAAGTAGCCGATGAAGAACAGTCCGGCGCCGAGTCCGTATGCGGCATCGCCGAGGCCGATCGCCGCGTTCATGTGCAGCTTCGCGAAGCCGACGACGGTACGGTCGACGTAGGCGACCACGTAGATCAGCGCGAGGAACGGCACGAGCTTGCGCGTGAGCAGGCGGGTCAGTTGCCGTTCGTCGACGGCTGTCGGCGAATCGGACTGGTCCGCCACGGCGTGCGCGGGGGGGTACTGCGTCGTCATCTTGTCTCCTGTCGACCACCGTTGGCGCTTTAGCGCTTACGGGGGCCCCATGCTTCGCGGTCGGCGTACGTTGGCGCTTTAGCGCTTACGTACGCCCCATGCTTCGCGGTCGGCGTACGTCGGCGCTTTAGCGCTTACGTGCGCCCCATGCTTCGCGGTCGCCCCCGTTAGCGCTTCGCGCTTGCGGGGCCCCATGCTTCCCGCTCGACCAAGGCCGCCGCGTCAACTCGTTTCCCTCAGGCCCCGCCACAATCCGCGTCCCTGCACGGCTATGCGTCGCTCAATGCGAATGGCTCGGCACGTCCGCGCCGCGCGTGCCGACCAGGAAGTCGAGGTCGCACCCTTCGTCGGCCTGCAGCACGTGATCGATATACAGCCGCGCATAGCCGCCCTTGCCGAGCTGCCCGGCCACGCCCGGCGCCGCGGTCGGATCGACGTCCGACAGGCGCCGCTGCAGTTCGTCATCCGAAATGTCCAGATGCAGCGTGCCGGCCTCGCAGTCGAGCTCGATCCAGTCGCCGTTGCGCACGGCTGCGAGCGGCCCGCCCGCGGCCGCTTCCGGCGCGACGTGCAGCACGACCGTGCCGTATGCGGTGCCGCTCATCCGCGCATCCGAGATCCGCACCATGTCCTTCACCCCTTGGCGCAGCAGCTTCGGCGGCAGCCCCATGTTGCCGACCTCGGCCATCCCCGGATAACCGCGCGGCCCGCAGTTCTTCAGCACCAGCACCGAGCTCGCGTCGACGTCGAGCGCTTCGTCGTTGATCGTCGCCTTGTAGTGATCGAGATTCTCGAACACCACCGCGCGGCCGCGATGCTTCAGCAGCTCGGGGCTCGCCGCCGACGGCTTCAGCACCGCGCCGCGCGGCGCGAGATTGCCGCGCAGGATGCAGATCCCGCCGTCGGAGATCAGCGGCCGGTCGAGCGGGCGGATCACCTCGTCGTCGTAGTTCGGCGCTTCGCGCACGTTGTCCCACAGCGACTTACCGTTGACCGTCAGCGCGTCCGGATGCGGCAGCAGCCCGCCTTCGCCGAGCCGGCGCAGCACGGCCGGCAACCCGCCCGCGTAATAGAACTCCTCCATCAGGAAGCGCCCCGAGGGCATCAGGTCGACGATCGTCGGCGTGTCGCGGCCGATGCGCATCCAGTCCTCGAGTTCGAGCGGCACGCCGATGCGGCCCGCGATCGCCTTCAGGTGGATCACCGCGTTGGTCGAGCCGCCGATCGCCGCGTTCGCGCGGATCGCGTTCTCGAATGCGGCGCGCGTCAGGACCTTCGACAGCACGAGCCCTTCGAGCGCCATCTCGACGATGCGGATGCCCGACATGTGCGCGAGCACATAGCGGCGCGAATCGACCGCCGGAATCGCCGCGTTGTGCGGCAGCGCGACGCCGAGCGCCTCGGCCATGCACGCCATCGTCGACGCGGTGCCCATCGTGTTGCAGGTGCCGGCCGAGCGCGACATGCCGGCCTCGGCCGACAGGAAGTGGTGCAGGTCGATCTCGCCCGCCTTCAGCGCTTCATGCAGCTGCCACACGGCCGTGCCCGAGCCGATGTTCTTGCCTTCGAGCTTGCCGTTCAGCATCGGGCCGCCCGACACGACGATCGCCGGCACGTCGCAGCTCGCCGCGCCCATCAGCAGCGCGGGGGTCGTCTTGTCGCAGCCGGCTAGCAGCACGACCGCGTCGATCGGGTTGCCGCGGATCGCTTCCTCGACGTCCATCGACGCCAGGTTGCGCGTGAGCATCGCCGACGGCCGCAGGTTCGATTCGCCGTTCGAGAACACCGGGAACTCGACCGGGAACCCGCCCGCCTCGGAGATCCCGCGCTTCACGTGCTCCGCGAGCTTGCGGAAGTGCGCGTTGCACGGCGTCAGTTCGGACCACGTGTTGCAGATGCCGATGATCGGCCGGCCGTCGAACTCGTGATCGGGGATGCCCTGGTTCTTCATCCAGCTCCGGTACATGAAGCCGTTCTTGTCGTTGGTGCCGAACCATTGGGTGGAGCGCAGCCTGGGTTTCGTTGCCGACATCGTCAGTCCTGTGGTGACGGGATACCGGCGGAGTCTAGGCAGAATTTTGATAACTGGCTAATGACGTTTTAGGCGATTACGATATCGATTCCGATATCGATATAAACCCGTACGATGCCCGAAGCCAGCCCGTGGGGAAACCGCAGCCGCCTGAAGACCCGCCAGCTCCTGCTGGTCGTCGCGCTCGCCGACGAAGGCAGCATCCACCGCGCGGCGGCCGCGCTGAGCATGACGCAACCGGCCGCGTCGAAGCTGCTGCGCGAACTCGAGGAATCGATCGGCGCGGTGTTGTTCGAGCGGCTGCCGCGCGGGATGCGGCCGACGCTGTACGGCGATGCGCTGATCCGCCACGCGCGCGCGGCGCTCGGCAGCCTCGACCAGGCGCGCGAGGAGCTGGCCGCGCTGAAGGCCGGCCATCTCGGGCATGTGGCGGTGGGCGCGATCACGTCGCCGGGGCTGCGGCTCGTGCCGCCGGCCGTCGCGGCCGTCAAGGGGACGCATGCGAACGTGCGCGTGTCGGTGACGATCGACACGAGCAACGTGCTGCTCGAACACCTTGCGCAGGACAAGCTCGACATCGTGCTCGGCCGGCTGTCCGCCGAACACGACAAGCTGCACCTGCGCTACGAGCCGCTGACCGGCGAGCCGGTCGCCGCGGTCGTGCGGCCGGGCCATCCGCTGCTCGCGCAGGCGCCGCTGTCGCTCGCCGACGTGCAGCGCGCCGCTTGGGTCATGCCGCCGGCCGGCAGCGTGCTGCGTCACCGCTTCGAGCTGGTGTTCCAGCGCGCGAGCCTCGCGCCGCCCGCGAACGTGGTCGAGACGGCCGCGCTGCTGTTCATCACGCAGTTGATCGAGCAGAGCGACATGATCGCGGTGCTCGCGGAGGACGTCGCGCTGTACTACGCGCGCCACGGGATCGTCACGGTGCTGCCGCTGGAGATGGATTGCCGGATGGACGATTTCGGGATCATCACGCGCACGGACCGGCTGCCGTCGCCGGCTGTCGAGGTGATGGCCGATGCGATTCGGGCGGCGGCTCGGGAGGTGTACGGGGTCGTGTTGTGAGGCGACGCGGCCCGGTTTCGTCGAGCCTGCTCGCCTGTCGAAAGACACGCGTGCGCTCGCGTCCCGCGTTTCGGTTACGCCCGGTACGCAGCGAACCCCGCCCGTTCCGCGGCATGCATCACGCTTCCGCGACCTCGATCACCGGCTCGCACCGGATCGGGAAGTTCACGGAGTTCGCCACATAGCACTTCGCATGCGCGTCGTGATGCAGCCGCTCGGCGAGCGCACGATCGTCGCCCGCCTGGATCGTCACGCGCGGGTGCAGCACGATTTCGGTGAAGCGCCCCGGCCCGGGGCTGTCGAGCATCGTCCCTTCCGCATCGTCCACATACGCCAGCACGCGGATTCCCGCATCGGAACACAGATGCAGATACCAGAGCTTGTGACACGCCGAGGCCGACGCGAGCAGCAAGTCTTCCGGATTCCAGCGCGCCGCATCGCCGCGGAACGCCGCGTCCGACGAGCCCGGAATGTCCGGCTTCGAACCCGCGCGGATCACATGATCGCGGCCATATTCGCGATACCCCGACGTGCCGGTTCCCCGGTTGCCGGTCCACTCCACTGCCACGCGGTACTTGTGTTCGCCATGCGCCATCTCGCTCTCCTTCGATATCGGAACGTGAGGTCATCATTGTGGCACCGGAATGCGGTTTGGTATACCATTATTCCAAAATGAGGAGCGCAGGAACATGGAAGCCAGACTCGATTCGACGGCGGACGCGGTGGCTGCATCGTTGCGGGAGATGATCATCAACGGCGAGTTGCAGGCAGGCGAGCGGCTCGTCGAGCGCGACCTCGCCGAACGCTTCGGCATCAGCCGGATTCCGATGCGCGAGGCGATCCAGCGCCTCGAACGCGAAGGATTACTGGATATATTCAGGAATCGCGGCGCGGTCGTGCGGATGCTGAGCGCATCCGACGTGCAGGAGATCTACGACATGCGCACGCTGCTCGAAGGCGACGCGATCTACCGCAGCGTGAAGCGGCTCGACGACGAAACACTCGCGCGCGCCGAACTCGTGCACAGGCTGCTCGGCGAATCGAACGTGCCGCGCCGGCAAGGCGAGCTGAACCGCGAATTCCATGCGCTGCTGTATTCATGCTGCGGCAACGAGCGGCAGTTGAAGGCGATCGCGGAGCTGCGCAGCCAGGTCGAGCGCTACGAGCGACTTCAGACAACGTTGCTCGCGGATACGCCGTCATTCCAGGTCGAGCATGAAGAAATCCTGCACGCGTGCCGCGAACGCAACGCACGTGGCGCGCGCGCGATGACGGTCGCGCACCTCGATTCGGCCCGGCGCATCGTGATGCGGCTCGTCGAGGACGATCTGCGCCTTGGGGCGTGATCGCGCCACTCTTGCGATTCCATCTACCGGCCCGCGGCCGGCCTCTACTCAGGCTTAGCCCGTCGGCTTCGGCTTCGGCTTCGGCTTCGGCTTCGGCTTCGGCTTCGGCTTCGGCTTCGGCTTCGGCTTCGGCTTCGGCTTCGGCTTCGGCTTCGGCTTCGGCTTCGGCTTCGGCTTCGGCTTCGGCTTCGGCAAGCATGACACTACGCGACACGCCCCGCGTGGCCGCCTTCTCCCGCTAAGCCATCGCGCACCGCCCCCGTCGTCCCGCGCACCACCAGCCGCGGCACCGACGCCGTCCGCACGCGCGATGCATCGTCGACCTGACCGCCCGCCTCGCGCAACGCGTTGAGCAGTTTGACCGCGAGCCCCGCGGCCTCGGCGGTCGGAATCGCGACGGTCGTCAACGTAGGACGCGTATCGCTCGCCAGATGAATATCGGTGATGCCGACGATCGACAGATCGTCGGGCACACGCCGGCCGCGATCGGCGGCCGCGTGCAGCGCGCCGATCGCGGGCAGGTCGTTGGTCGCGACCAGCGCGGTCAGCCCGGGATGCGCGTCGAGCAGCCGGCCCGCCGCACGCACACCGCCTTCGATCGAATCGGGCTCGGCCGCGACGATCGACGCGTCGAGCCCCGCATCGCGCATCACGTCGACGAAGCCGTCGTAGCGCGCCGCCTGCACGCCGCTCGCCGAGCCGCCGACGATCACGCCGATCGTCTTGTGCCCGAGTTCGACCAGATGCCGCGTCGCAATCCGCCCCGCCTCGCGAAAATCCACCGCGACGCACGGCAAGCCTTCAGGCGGCGCATCGGGCCGCTCCCACAGACACAGCACGACCGGCACGCCGCGCCGCGCGACGTCGACCAGATCCGGCAGGTGCAGGTTCGCGTTGGTCACGAGAATCCCCTCGGAAATCGTGCCGGCGATCTGGTCGAGATACGCGCGCCCCTGCAACGGATCTTCGTTCGTATTGCAGACGATCAGGAATTGCCCGTTGCGCCGCACCGCGCGCTCGACCGCGAGCGCGAACTCCGGATAGAACGGGTTCGCGATGCTCGACACCATCAGCGCGACCGTCGGCGCGCGCCCTTCCGCCAGCGCCCGCGCGGCCAGATGCGGCCGGTAGCCGAGCGCCTGCACCGCTTCGAGCACCCGCGCGCGGGTGGCTTCGCCGACCCGGCCGCGGTCGCGCAGCACGTTCGAGACCGTCGCGGCCGTCACGCCGGCGCGACGGGCCACTTCATCCAGTGTCGCCATGATTTGCCCACTATATGAAACGTCGATCCAGTATTTGCTTCGCTCACCGAAGCGGCGCACTATCGCCGCACACCCTGCCGCCCGACCGACGGGCGCGACTCGGCCGCGATCGCGATCGGCTCTTTTTTTGATCGCGTTGCTTAAGCGCTTAAGCATCGACGAAGGCGCATTAGAACATGGAGCGGAGACAATGGCGAGCATCTCGATGCGACGCGTGCAGAAAGCCTATGGCGAGCACGCGCCGGTCATTCGCGACGTCGATCTGGAGATCGGCGCGCACGAGTTCTGCGTGTTCCTCGGCCCGTCCGGCTGCGGCAAGTCGACCCTGCTGCGGATGATCGCGGGCCTCGAGGACCTGAGCGACGGCGAGCTGTCGATCGACGGCCGCCGCGTCGACGACGTGCCGGCCGCCGAGCGCGGCGTCGCGATGGTGTTCCAGAGCTACGCGCTGTTTCCGCACATGACGGTCTACGAGAACATGGCGTTCGGGCTGAAGCTCGCGCGCGTGCCGAAGGCCGAGATCGACCGGAAGGTGCGCGACGCCGCGCGGATCCTGCAGCTCGACACGCTGCTCGAGCGCAAGCCGAAGGCGCTGTCCGGCGGCCAGCGGCAGCGCGTCGCGATCGGCCGCGCGATCGTGCGCGAGCCCGGCGTGTTCCTGTTCGACGAGCCGCTGTCGAACCTCGACGCGGCGCTGCGCGGTCAGACCCGCATCGAGATCGCGAAGCTGCACCGGCAGTTCGAGCGCGCGAGCGTCGTCTACGTGACGCACGACCAGACCGAAGCGATGACGCTCGCCGACAAGATCGTGCTGCTGCACGCCGGCGCGGACACCGCGCGGCACGGCAGCATCGCGCAGGTCGGCGCGCCGCTCGACCTCTATCACCATCCGGCGAGCCGCTTCGTCGCCGGCTTCATCGGCTCGCCGCGGATGAACTTCCTGCCGGCCGTCGTCACCGCCTGCGACGCGCGGCGCACGATCGTCACCGTCGTGTTGTCCGGCGAAACCTTCACGCTGCCGCGCGACGGTTCCGCGCTCGCGGTCGGCGCGGCCGTCACGCTCGGTATCCGCCCCGAACACCTGACGCTCGGCGCCGCGCACGACGCGACGACGCTCGCGCGCGACGTCGCGCTCGTCGAACGCCTCGGCGAGCAGACCTACGTGCACCTCGACCAGGCCGGCGGCACGCCGCTGATCGCGAAGGTGCCCGGCGACGCCCCGCTGCGCCGCGGCGAACGCGTGCACGCGCATGCGCCGGCCGCCGCCTGCCATCTCTTCACCGAAGACGGCCGCGCGGTGCCCGCGTGCGCCGACCTTCCCGTCCACCACTACGCATAAGGATCGGGCATGCGCCTCGGAGTCTGTTACTACCCGGAACACTGGCCGGAATCGATGTGGGCCGACGACGCCCGCCGGATGAAGGCCCTCGGCATCGCGCAGGTGCGGATCGCCGAATTCGCATGGAGCCGCATCGAGCCGTCGCCGGGCGAATACGACTGGGGCTGGCTCGACCGCGCGATCGACGTGCTCGGCACGGCCGGCCTCGAGATCGTGATGTGCACGCCGACCGCGACACCGCCGAAATGGCTCGTCGACCGTCACCCCGACATCCTCGCGATCGGCGCGGACGGCCGGCCGCGCAAGTTCGGCTCGCGCCGCCACTACGACTTCTCGTCGCCGACCTATCTGGAAGCGTCGCGCCGCATCTGCACCGCGGTCGCCGAACGCTACGGCCGCCACCCGGCCGTGCGCTACTGGCAGACCGACAACGAGCTCGGCTGCCACCAGACTGTCGTCAGTTACTCGCCCGCCGCGCTCGTGCGTTTTCGCGCATGGCTGCAGGCGCGCTACGGCACGATCGACGCGCTGAACCGTGCGTGGGGCACCGTGTTCTGGAGCATGGAGTACCGGCATTTCGACGAAATCGATGCGCCGGTCGGCACCGTGACCGAAGCGCATCCGTCGCACCGCCTCGACTACCGGCGCTTCGCGTCGGATGAAGTCGCGCGCTATCACCGGATGCAGGTCGACGTGATCCGCGCGCATTCGCCGGGCCGCCCGGTCGCGCACAACTTCATGCAGCTCTTCACCGAGTTCGATCATTACGACGTGGCGCGCGACCTCGACGTCGCGACCTGGGACAGCTATCCGCTCGGCGCGCTCGAGGAGCAATGGTTCGCGCCCGACGTGAAGGCGCGCTGGCTGCGCACCGGCCATCCGGATTTCGCGTCGTTCAATCACGACCTCTATCGCGGCATGTCGAAGCTGCCGTTCTGGGTGATGGAGCAGCAGCCGGGCCCCGTGAACTGGGCGCAGTGGAACCCCGCGCCGCTGCCGGGCATGGTGCGGCTGTGGAGCTGGGAAGCGTTCGCGCACGGCGCCGGCTGCGTGTCGTACTTCCGCTGGCGGCAGGCGCCGTTCGCGCAGGAGCAGATGCATGCGGGCCTGCACACGCCCGACGACCGGCTCGACGAAGGCGGCCGCGAAGCGCAGCGCGTCGCGCAGGAGATCGCCGGCGTGCTCGACGCAGGTGCCGATGCCGACGCGAACGGCGCGGTGCGTGCACCCGTCGCGCTCGTGTTCGACTACGAAGCGAAGTGGCTGTTCGAAGTGCAGCCGCAAGGCGCCGATTTCCACTACCCGCGCTTCGCGTTCGAGTACTACTCGGCGCTGCGTTCGCTCGGCCTCGACGTCGACATCGTATCCGCGCACGCGCCGCTCGACGGCTACCGGCTCGTCGTCGTGCCGCCGCTGCCGGTCGTGCCGGACGACTTCGCGGCACGGCTCGCCGCATCCGGCGCGCATGCGGTGTTCGGCCCACGCACCGGCTCGAAGACCGCCGACCTGCGGATTCCGCCGACGCTGCCGCCCGGCCCGCTCGCGTCGATCCTGCCGGTACGCGTGTGGCGCGTCGAATCGCTGCGGCCGAACGTGACCGAGCGGATCGACGGCACGCTGCGCGACGGCGCGCCGCTCACCGGCGACGCGCGTCACTGGCGCGACCTCGTCGAACTGCGCGACGACGACGCGCGCAGCGTCGTGCGCGCGCGTTTCGCCGACGGTCATCCGGCCTGCGTGTCGCACGGCACGCTGCACTACTGGGCCGCGCTGTTCGACGACGCGACCACCGCGCGCCTGTTCGCCGACGTCGCGGCCGAAGCCGGCCTGACACCGTCGCCGCTCGGCGACGGCGTGCGCGTGAGCCGGCGCGGCGGCCTGACCTACGTATTCAACTACGGCAGCACGCCGCACACGATCGATGCGGTGCCGCCGTCCGCTTTCGTGGTCGGCGCCGCGCAGGTCGAGCCGCAAGGCGTCGCCGTGTATCGAAGCCGTTCGTAGCAGCCGTTCGTAGCAACCGCCCCCGGCGCCGCGATGCGCCGGTCACGCACAACGACAGACAGGAATGGAGACACCCATGACACATCGCCCCCTTCGCGTCGCCGCCCGGCTTGCGACCGCCGCCGCCATCGCGTTCGCTTCGTTCGGCGCCGCGGCGCCGGCCGACGCGGGCACGCTGACGATCAACATCGCGTTCAAGGGCGCCAGCCAGCGCGCGGTCTGGCAGTCGACGATCGAAGCATTCCACAAGGCCCATCCCGACATCGACGTGAAGCCCACCTTCGTCGACGAGGAAGCGTACAAGGTGCAGCTCCCCGCATGGCTCACGACCGTCGCGCCCGACGTCGTGAACTGGCACGCGGGCGAGCGCATGGCGTACTACGCGAAGCGCGGGCTGTTCGAGGACCTGAGCGGCGACTGGAAGAAGAACGGCTGGGACGCGATGTACGCGTCGACGCGCAGCGCATCGTCCTATAACGGCAAGCAGTATGCGGCGCCGACCGTCTATTACTCGTGGGGGCTGTTCTACCGCAAGGACCTGTTCGGCAAGGTCGGCATCGCCGACGAGCCGAAGACCTGGGACCAGTTTCTCGATGCATGCAAGAAGCTGAAGGCGGCCGGCATCACGCCGATCGCGATCGGCGGCCGCGACGCGTGGACGCTCGCCGGCTGGTTCGACTATCTCGACCTGCGCCTGAACGGCAACGCATTCCACCAGCAGCTGATGGCCGGCGACGTGCCGTATACCGATCCACGCGTGAAGAAGGTCTACACGACGTGGAAATCGCTGATCGACTCGGGCTACTTCATCGACAACGCGCTGTCCTACGATCTCGACGGCGCGCAGCCGTTCCTGTTCCAGGGCAAGGCCGCGATGATGCTGATGGGCACCTTCATCGCCGCGGGCTTTCCGCCGAACGTGAAGCAGGAGATGGGCTATTACCGTTTCCCCGTCATCGACCCGAAGGTGCCGACCGCCGAGGACGGCCCGGTCGAATCGCTGCACATCCCGACCAAGGCGAAGAACAAGGCCGACGCGCATACGTTCCTCGCGTTCGTCGAAACGCCCGAGATGGGCGCGAAGCTCGCCGAAGGGCTCGGTTCGCTGTCGGCCAACGGCAAGTCGCCGGAGCCGGCCGATCCGATCTCGCGCATCGGCTTCCGGATCCTCGCCGACACCCGGGGCGGCGTCGCGCAGTTCTACGACCGCGACATGACGAAGGAAATGGCCGACGAAGGGATGAAGGGGATGCAGCAGTTCGTCGCGAATCCCGCGCAGCTCGACACCGTGCTCGCGCAACTCGAACAGACCCGCAAGCGGATCTACAAGAAGTAACCGCGTGACCCCTGCGGCGGCCGAGTGCCGCCGCATCCGCCCAGGAGGCTTGCCGTGTCCAGTCCGATCACGTCCAGACCCGTCGCAACGGCGGCTGCCCCGGCCGCACCGCCCGCCGCCGCGCCGCCGGCCCGCAGCTCGCCTGCCGCGCTGCGCGCGCGCCGCCCGTCGCCGGCCGTGCGGCGACAACGGCGCGCCGCGTGGCTCTTTCTCGCGCCCGCGTGCGCAATGGTTGCCGTCTATGTGATCTGGCCGATCCTGTCGACGCTGTGGCTGAGCCTCTGCAACTGGGACGGGATGACCGAGCGCACGTTCGTCGGTCTCGCGAACTACGCCGAGCTGTTGCAAGCGCCGACGTTCTACACCGCGCTGCGCAACAACGTGATCTGGCTCGCGCTGTTCATGCTCGCGCCGCCGCTCGGCCTCGCGCTCGCGCTGTACCTGAACCAGGCGGTCGCCGGCATCCGGCTCGTGAAGTCGCTGTTCTTCGCGCCGTTCGTGCTGTCCGGCGTGGTCGTCGGCCTGATCTTCTCGTGGTTCTACGATCCGACCTTCGGGCTGCTCGCGCTGATCGCCGGGCACGGCATCCCGGTGCTCGGCGATGCGCGCTATGCGACGTTCGGCATCGTGTTCGCCGCGCTGTGGCCGCAGACCGCGTACTGCATGATCCTGTACCTGACCGGCCTCACGTCGGTGAACCCGGAGCAGATCGAAGCGGCACGGATGGAAGGCGCGCGCGGCTTCGCGCTGCTGTGGCACGTCGTGCTGCCGCAATTGCGGCCGACCACGTTCATGGCGATCGTCGTCACGGTGATCGGCGCGCTGCGCAGCTTCGACCTGATTTCGGTGATGACGGGCGGCGGCCCGTTCGAGAGCTCGACCGTGCTCGCGTATTACATGTACGACCAGGCGATCAAGTATTACCGGCTCGGCTATTCCGCGTCGATCGCGGTCGTGCTGTTCGCGATCATGCTCGTCTACATCATGTTCCAGTTGCGCCGCATGCTGCGCAACGAGCAGTGACCTGACCTTCCGGGGAACCATCCATCATGTTTCCGACACCCGTTGCCCACTGGAAGCCGGTATCGCGCCGGCTGTACAAGCTGTCGCTGCCCGTCGCGCTCGTGATCTGGCTGCTGCCGATGATCGCGGTGTTCGTCACGTCGGTGCGCTCGACCGAGGAGCTGGTCGAAGGTCACTACTGGGGCTGGCCGCGGCACTTCTCGATGATCGAGAACTATCGCGACGCGCTGACCACGTCGCCAATGCTGCATTACTTCTGGAACAGCGTGCAGATCACGGTGCCGTCGGTGCTCGGGTCGATCGCGCTCGCGGCGATGGCTGGGTTCGCGCTGGCGACTTACCGGTTTCGCGGGAATGCCGCGCTGTTCGGGACGTTCGTCGCGGGGAATTTCGTGCCGGTGCAGGTACTGATGATTCCGGTTCGCGACCTGTCGCTCAGGCTCGGGGTGTTCAATACGGTCGAGGCGCTGATTCTGTTTCACGTCGCGTTTCAGACGGGGTTCTGTACGCTGTTTCTGCGGAACTTCATCAAGCAGCTGCCGTTCGAGCTGATCGAGGCGGCGCGGATCGAAGGCGCGGGAGAGTGGACGGTGTTCTGGCGGATCGTGTTGCCGTTGATCCGGCCGGCGCTGGCCGCGCTCGCGATTCTCGTGTTTACGTTCGTGTGGAACGATTACTTCTGGGCGCTGTGTCTCACGCAAGGTGACGAGGCCGCGCCGATTACCGCGGGTGTGGCGGCGCTGAAGGGGCAATGGACGACTTCCTGGAACCTTGTTTCGGCCGGGTCGATTCTCGCAGCGTTGCCGTCGGTCGCGATGTTCTTCGCGATGCAGAAGCATTTCGTCGCGGGGCTCACGTTTGGGGCGACGAAAGGTTGAACTCGCCCTGACCGCCGATTGCGGATTCGCATCTCCCCCTCTTCATCGAGAGGATTGCCCGCTTCGGCGGGCTTTTTTGCGCGTTTCGGGTACGAACTACACCCCAATTTCGCCCGATTCAACCGCCTGAGCGCATGTCGCGCAGCGGCTAAACAGGCCGTGTCGGGCCACGCATCGAATAGGCCGCATCGTCAACTCAACATGCTTGACACACGTCCTGACGTCATCGGCCACGCTGGTTCAAGTGACTCAAGTCCACCCTTCGAGCCGCAACGTCGAGCGCACGAGCCGCTGCTCCTCCTCTTCGATCTCGCGCAGATACTCGACGCACTGCCGGATATGCTCGCTCGCCGCCTTGCGGGCCTGGTCGGGCAACCGTCCCGTCACCGCGTTGTAGAGCCGCGCGTGCTGGCGGTCGATCTGCTTCTTCAGCGGCTCGCGATGATAGAGGTTGTTCACCGACGCGAACACGGAGCTGAGCAGCAGGTCGGTCAGCGACTGCAGCGTGTTGACCAGCACCGGATTGTGCGACGCCTCGCAGATCGCGAGATGGAACGCATGGTCGAGCTTCGCGCGCGCGGCCGGATCGAGATCCTGCGCATCGGCCGCCGTCATCTCCTCATAGCGGCGCTTGATCAGGATGAAGTCGGCGGGCGTGCCGCGCAGCGCGGCGAGCCGCGCGGCTTCGGTCTCGAGCATGCCGCGCACCTCGAACAGGTCGTACAGCGTGCGCGGCTGCGAGCCGAGCAGATGCATCATCGGCGAGACTTCGCGCTGCGGGGTCAGGCTCGCGACGAACGAGCCCTTGCCGTGCGTCGTGTCGATGATCCCGCGCGCGCGCAGCAGCTTCATCCCTTCGCGCACGGCCGTGCGCGACACGCCGAGCTTCTCGGTCAGCCGACGTTCGGACGGCAGCGCCTGCCCGGCCTTCAACACGCCGTCGACGATCAGCTGCTCGATCCGCTCGGCGACGACATCGGCGACATTGCGCGCCGGCGCTTGTCGATTCTGCATTTCCATACTGGTATGACCACTTCGGAAGGATGTCGCCGATTTTCGCACAAACCCTTGTGCTGATTGCGTTTTACGTCACATCCAGCCGCCCCTCAAAGGCACTCGAACAAAAACTGGTATGACCACGGCGGCGGCATCTGGACACGCCCCCGCGGCCCGCCAAGAATGCCGTCCATCGGCGTGCCGCGCGTCCCGCGGACGCCTGCACGATGAAGATGGTGGAGACGGAGACACACGATGAGTTTCACCTACGACGAACGGATCGACGGCCCGCTGGCGACCGTCGACCGCGACACGCTCGTCGCCGCGCTCGGCGCGGCGGCGCCCGGCCTCGACGTGCTGCACGAGCGCGAGGCGCTGAAGCCGTTCGAATGCGACGGCCTCGCCGCGTACCGCACGGTGCCGCTTGCGGTCGTGCTGCCCGACACGGTCGAGCAGGTGCGCGCGGTGCTCCGCGTCGCGGCCGCGCACGGCGTGCCGGTCGTCGCGCGCGGCGCGGGCACCGGGCTGTCGGGCGGCGCGATGCCGCTCGAAAAAGGCATCCTGCTCGTGATGTCGAAGTTCAACCGGATCCTGGAAATCGACGCCGACGCCGGCATCGCGCGCGTGCAGCCGGGCGTGCGCAACCTCGCGATCTCGCAGGCCGCGGCACCCTACGGCCTCTACTACGCGCCCGATCCGTCGTCGCAGATCGCCTGCTCGATCGGCGGCAACGTCGCCGAAAACGCGGGCGGCGTGCACTGCCTGAAATACGGGCTGACGGTGCACAACATCCTGAAGGTCGAGATCCTGACGATCGACGGCGACACGCTGACGCTCGGCGCCGACGCGCTCGACGCGCCCGGCTTCGACCTGCTCGCGCTGTTCACCGGCTCCGAGGGGATGCTCGGCATCGTCACCGAGGTGACGGTGAAGCTGCTGCCGAAACCGTCGAGCGTGAAGGTGCTGATGGCGAGCTTCGACGACGTGGCCGAAGCCGGCGCGGCGGTCGCGCGGATCATCGGCGCGGGCGTGATCCCCGGCGGGCTCGAGATGATGGACAACCTCGCGATCCGCGCGGCCGAGGACTTCATCCACGCCGGCTACCCGGTCGACGCGCAGGCGATCCTGCTGTGCGAACTCGACGGCGCCGCGACCGATGTCGACGAAGACGCCGAACGCGTGGCCGCGCTGCTGCGCGACGCGGGCGCGTCGGAGATCCGCGTCGCGCGCGACGAAGCGGAGCGGCAACGCTTCTGGGCCGGCCGCAAGAACGCGTTCCCGGCGGTCGGCCGCATGTCGCCCGACTACTACTGCATGGACGGCACGATCCCGCGCCGCGAGCTGCCGCGCGTGCTCGAAGGGATCGCCGCGCTGTCCGCGCAATACGCGCTGCCGGTCGCGAACGTGTTCCATGCGGGCGACGGCAACATGCATCCGCTGATCCTGTTCGACGCGAACCGTTCCGGCGAGCTCGACCGCGCGGAAGCGCTCGGCGGCAAGATCCTCGAACTGTGCGTCGCGGCAGGCGGCAGCATCACCGGCGAACACGGTGTCGGGCGCGAGAAGATCAACCAGATGTGCGTGCAGTTCAACGCCGACGAAATCACGTTCTTCCACGCGGTGAAGGCCGCGTTCGATCCGCAGCGCCTGCTCAACCCCGGCAAGAACATCCCGACGCTGCACCGCTGCGCCGAGTTCGGCGCGATGCACGTCCATCACGGCAAGCTGCCGTTTCCCGAACTGGAGCGCTTCTGATGCGACGCGAACGCGAACCCGAATCGATCGACGACAGCGCGGCGCTCGTCGCGCAGGTCGACGCCGCGATCCACGCGCGCCAGCCGCTGCACATCCGCGGCGCGGGCACGAAGGCGTTCGTCGGCCGCGCGGTCGAAGGCCGCACGCTCGACGTGCGCACGCACCGCGGCATCGTCGCGTACGACCCGACCGAACTCGTCATCACCGCACGCGCGGGCACGCCGCTCGCCGAACTGGAAGCGATGCTCGACGCGGCCGGCCAGATGCTGCCGTGCGAGCCGCCCACGTTCGGCGGCACGGCGACGGTCGGCGGCATGTTCGCGGCGGCGCTGTCGGGGCCGCGCCGCCCGTGGGCCGGCGCGGTGCGCGACTTCGTGCTCGGCTGTCGCGTGATCACCGGCCACGCGAAGCACCTGCGCTTCGGCGGCGAGGTGATGAAGAACGTCGCGGGCTACGACGTGTCGCGGCTGCTCGCGGGCAGTTTCGGCTGTCTCGGCGTCGTGACGGAGGTATCGCTGAAGGTGCTGCCGAAGCCGCGTGCGACCGGCGATCTCGCGCTGACGCTCGCTGCCGGCGAAGCCGTGCAGCGCGTCGCGGCATGGCGTCGCGCGGGGCTGCCGCTCGCGGGTGCCTGCCACGCGGACGGCGTGCTGCGCGTGCGGCTCGAAGGCGGCGAGGGCTCGGTGAAGGCCGCGCGCGACACGATCGGCGGCGAGCGGATGGACGATCGCGACGACGGGTTCTGGGCGCGGCTGCGCGACCTGTCGCTGCCGTTCTTCGACAGTCCGCGCGCGCTGTGGCGCGTATCGGTGCCGGCGGCCGCGCCGCTCGATGCGCTGCCCGGCGCGCTGCTCGTCGACTGGGGCGGCGCGCAGCGCTGGCTGAAAAGCGACGCCGCGCCGGCCGACGTGCAGCACTTCGCCGCGCAGTGGGGCGGCCACGCGACCTGCTTCACGCCCGGCACGACGCCCGAACCGTTCCAGCCGCTGCCGCCCGCGCTGCTGCGCGTGCATCGACAGCTGAAGGCGCAGCTCGATCCGCATGCGATCTTCAATCCCGGCCGCCAGTACGCGAACGTCTGACGCCAACCCGACTTCGAACCGCCGATATGCAAACCAATCTCAGCGAAGCCAGCAAGGCCCTCGACCGGGCCGACGAAGCGGAAGCGATCCTGCGCGCGTGCGTGCACTGCGGCTTCTGCAATGCGACCTGCCCGACCTATCAAGTGCTCGGCAACGAGCTCGACGGGCCGCGCGGACGCATCTACCTGATCAAGCAAATGCTCGAAGGCGAGCCGTGCGGCGAGCGCACGCAGCAGCATCTCGACCGCTGCCTGACCTGCCGCAACTGCGAGACGACCTGCCCGTCCGGCGTGCGCTATCACACGCTGCTCGACATCGGCCGCGCGGAAGCCGAGAAGCGCGCGCGGCGGCCTGCGCGCGAGCGCCTGCTGCGCGCGGGCCTGCGTCACGTGGTGCCGCGGCCGGCAACCTTCGCCGCGCTGCTGAGGGCCGGCCGCGCGCTGCGCCCGCTGCTGCCCGGCACGCTGCAGGACAACATTCCGGCCGCCGTGCCCGCCGCCACGCCGCGCCCGCCGGTACGCCATGCGCGGCGCGTGCTGATGCTGGAAGGCTGCGTGCAGCCTTCGCTGTCGCCGAACACGAACGCGGCCGCCGCGCGCGTGCTCGACCGCCTCGGCATCAGCGTGACGCCCGCGCGCGAAGCCGGCTGCTGCGGCGCGACCGAATATCACCTGAACGCGCAGGATGCCGGGCTCGCGCGCGCGCGCCGCAACATCGACGCGTGGTGGCCTGCGATCGAAGCCGGCGCGGAGGCGATCGTGCTGACGGCGAGCGGCTGCGGCGCGTTCGTGAAGGAATACGGCGACCTGCTGCGCTCCGACCCCGTCTATGCGGACAAGGCGCGGCGCGTCAGCGCGCTCGCGCGCGACCTCGCGGAAGTGATCGCGGCCGAGCCGCTCGACGCGCTGGCCGAGTCGACGCGACGCCGCGTCGCGGTCCACTGCCCGTGCACGCTGCAGCACGCGCAGCGGCTCGGCGGCGCGGTCGAAAGCATCCTGACGCGGCTCGGCTTCGATCTGACGAATGTCGCCGACGGCCATCTCTGCTGCGGCTCGGCCGGCACCTATGCGCTGACGCAGCCCGAACTCGCGGCCAGGCTGCGCGACAACAAGCTCGACGCGCTCGAAGCCGCGCGGCCGGACCTGATTGTCACGGCCAACGTCGGCTGCCAGACTCACCTGAACGGCGCGGGCCGCACGCGCGTGCGCCACTGGATCGAGCTCGTCGACGACCGACGGGTCGACTGATTCCACCGACCGCTGATTCCGGAGGAACATGATGCAAACCAAACCCGAACTCCAGCTCGCCGACGCCGAACGCATGCTCGCGGCCGCCCGCGTGGAAGCCGCACGGCACGGCTGGGCCGTATCGATCGCCATCGTCGACGACGGCGGCCACCTGCTCGCGTTCGCGCGCCTGGACGGCGCATCGCCGGCCAGCGCCGTCATCGCGCAGGACAAGGCGCGTGCGGCGGCGCTCGGCCGGCGCGAGACGAAAGCGTATGAGGATATGATCAACGGTGGCCGCACCGCGTTTCTCAGCGTGCCGCTGACGGGCTTGCTCGAAGGCGGCGTGCCGGTAGCGTTCGACGGCCGGATTGCGGGCGCGATCGGCGTGTCTGGCGTAAAGTCCGAGCAGGACGCGCTGATCGCCCGCGCCGGCGTACAAAGCGTCGCGACATGAGTCAGCCAAGCCGCGCGCGAATTTTTTCCCCGGGAGGAATCACGATGATCGACCAAGCAGGACTGCAAGTCGCGCCAGCGCTGAGCCAGTTCATTGAAAACGAAGCACTGCCGGGCACCGGTATCGACAAGGCCGCGTTCTGGAGCGGTTTCTCGGCCCTGGTACACGACCTCGCGCCGCGCAACCGCGAGCTGCTCGCGGAACGCGACCGCCTGCAGCAGGAACTCGACACGTGGCATCGCGCGCACCCTGGCCCGGTGCGTGACCATGCCGCGTTTCGCGCATTTCTCGAACAGATCGGCTACCTCGTGCCGGTCCCGTCGAATGTCGCGGCAGCCACCGCGAACGTCGACAGCGAGATCGCGACGCAGGCCGGCCCGCAGCTCGTCGTGCCGCTGTCGAACGCGCGCTATGCGCTGAACGCCGCGAACGCACGCTGGGGCAGCCTGTACGACGCGCTGTACGGCACCGATGCGCTGCCGGAAGACGGCGGCGCCGAGCGCACCACGGCATACAACCCGACGCGCGGCCAGCGCGTGATCGACTACGCGCGCGGCGTGCTCGACAACGCGGCGCCGCTCGCGAGCGGCTCGCACCGCGACGCGCTGCGCTATCGCGTGGAAGACGGCCAGCTCGCCGTCGAAACCGGCAAGGGCGTCGTGCACCTCGCGCAGCCGGCGCAGTTCGTCGGCTACCAGGGCGCGGCCGGCGCGCCGTCCGCGATCCTGCTGAAGCACAACGGCCTGCACCTCGAGATCCAGATCGACGCGTCGACCCCCATCGGCCGCGCCGATCTCGCGAACGTGAAGGACGTCGTGCTCGAAGCCGCGGTCAGCACGATCATCGACTGCGAGGATTCGGTCGCGGCGGTCGACGCCGACGACAAGGTCCAGCTCTACCGCAACTGGCTCGGCCTGATGCAGGGCACGCTGGTCGAGGAGGTCGCGAAGGGCGGCAAGACCTTCACGCGCCGCCTGAACGCCGATCGCGAGTACACCACGCCGGCCGGCGGCACGCTGGTGCTCCACGGCCGCTCGCTGCTGTTCGTGCGCAACGTCGGCCACCTGATGACCAACGGCGCGGTGCTGGACCGCGACGGCAACGAGATTCCGGAAGGCATCCTCGACGGTGTCGTCACGACGCTGTGCGCGCTGCACGACCTGAAGGCCAAGCGCAACTCGCGCACCGGCTCGATCTACATCGTGAAGCCGAAGATGCACGGCCCGGTCGAAGTCGCGTTCGCCGACACGCTGTTCGCGCGCATCGAGGATCTGTACGGCCTGCCGCGCAACACGCTGAAGATGGGCATCATGGACGAGGAGCGCCGCACCAGCGTGAACCTCGCCGCCTGTATCGCGGCGGCGGCCGCGCGCGTCGCGTTCATCAACACCGGCTTCCTCGACCGCACCGGCGACGAGATGCACACCGCGATGGAAGCGGGCCCGATGATCCGCAAGGGCGACATGAAGTCGTCGGCGTGGATCCAGGCGTACGAGCGCAACAACGTGCTCGCGGGCCTGTCGGCCGGCCTGCGCGGCCGCGCGCAGATCGGCAAGGGCATGTGGGCGATGCCGGACCTGATGCACGCGATGCTCGAGCAGAAGATCGCGCATCCGCGCGCCGGCGCGAACACCGCGTGGGTGCCGTCGCCGACCGCCGCGACGCTGCACGCGCTGCACTACCACCTCGTCGACGTGCAGGCCATCCAGCAGGAACTCGAGAAGACGCCGTACGCAAGCGAGCGCGACACGCTGCTCGAAGGGCTGCTGACCGTGCCGGTCGTCGAGCGCGCCGCGTGGAGCGAGAGCGAAATCCTGAGCGAGGTCGAGAACAACGCGCAGGGCATTCTCGGCTACGTCGTGCGCTGGGTCGAACAGGGTGTCGGCTGCTCGAAGGTGCCGGACATCCACGACGTCGGCCTGATGGAAGACCGCGCGACGCTGCGCATCTCGAGCCAGCACATCGCGAACTGGCTGCGCCACGGCGTGATCACCGAGGCCTTCGTGCTCGACGTGTTCAAGCGGATGGCGCGCGTCGTCGACCAGCAGAACGCCGGCGACCCGAACTATCGCCCGATGGCGCCCGGCTACGACCAGTCGACCGCGTTCAAGGCCGCATGCGCACTGGCGCTGCAGGGCACGTCGCAGCCGAGCGGTTATACCGAGCCGCTGCTGCATCGGTTCCGGCTCGCGTACAAGGCGCAACAGCACGGCGCGTAAGCCTTCGCATGCGGGCTTTCCCGCATGCGGTTTTCACGAAGCGGGCAGCCATTACGGCTGCCCGTTTTTACATTCGAATTCATGCAACCGCTGAAACGGATAATCGATCCGAATCGCACGATTTAAGGTTCCGCGTCCGCCTGCCGTTAAAGCATGTAAATCGGCGACGGCGGTATGCGCGCTGCCCCCTCCTGGCGCAAAGCCTTGCGCTGCAACGTTCCGCACGCGACTGGCAAGTCTCTGCCAGGACGACAATTTGATCCGGATCAACGGCCCGCAACATTTTCCGCGTGCACGAATGCGCGCGTTATACTCGGACCAATCCGCGCCGCCCGATTCGTCGGATCGTCGAATCGCGGCAATTCTTGCCGGTCGGCAGGTGATGCAGCGGTTTATCAGGCCGCCATCGCCGATCATCGGCACCGTGTTCCAGGTCGGTCGGGCGGAATGCGCACCGGGGGGTGCATTCCGGATCATCGCCGGCAAATCATACGAACAATCGCATCGGCCTGCCGCCCCGGCGACGATGCCCATCGATCCACGGACCATGGCAGAAACCGACTACGCAATGCCCAGCGAATCCGGCCTGACAAGCCGCGTCGCCGCCCAATTGCGCCGGTTCCTGCTGCCGCACCTGATCTTCTATTCAGGGCTGCTGATCGCACTGATCCTGTTGTTGCTGTGCGGCATCCTGCTGTACGAAGGCCGGATTGACGCACGCGATCGCGCGCGCACCACCCAGCAGAACATCGCGCTGATGGCGTCGTGGGACATCGAGCGCAACATCGAGTTCTATGCGCTGTCGCTGCAGGCGGTCGTCGAAGGCGAGAACGATCCCGCCGTCCTCGCGCTGCCGATGCCGCTGCGCCGCCAGGTGCTGTTCGATCGCGCGACGACGGCCAAGTATCTCGGCGGCATCTACGTGCTCGACTCGAACGGCGACATCGCGGTCGACGGCAAGAGCGACGTGCCGCGCAAGGCCAACTTCGGCAACGAATCGTTCTTCACGGTGCACCGCGACAACCCGGACGTCGGCCTGTACGTCAGCGACCCGTACCGCTCGCGCTTGCGCGGCGGCTCGCCGAGCATCGCGCTCAGCCGGCGGATCACGCGGCCCGACGGGTCGTTCGGCGGCGTCGCCGTGATGTCGATCCGGCTCGAATATTTCCAGGACCTGTTCTCGCGCCTCTCGCTCGGCGATCGCGGGTCGATGGCGCTGATCAATACGAAGGGCCTGATGCTCGCGCGCCAGCCTTACGATCCGGCGATCGTCGGCCGCAACATCAGCAAGGCCAGCACGTTCCGCCGGTTCATGACCGCCAACGAAGGGAGCTTCGCCGATACCGCGTCAATCGACGGCGTGCGGCGCCTGTACGTGTTCCGGCACCTCGACCACCTGCCGCTGATCATCATGGTCGCGCGCTCGGAGGCGGACACCTACGCCGCGTGGTACGACCGCGCGATCCCGATCGGCTCGGCGATGGCCTTGCTCGCGCTCGGCTTCGTCGGCCTGTCGATGCTGCTCGACATCCAGCTGCGCAAGCGTCACCGCGCGGAAACCGAGCTGGAAGCGCTCGCGCGCACCGACGGCCTCACGGGCCTCGACAACCGCCGGATGCTCGACGTCACGCTCGCGCGCGAATGGCGCCGCGCGGCGCGCTCGCAGCACGCGCTGTCGCTGCTGTTCGTCGATGTCGATCACTTCAAGCGCTACAACGACACGCAAGGCCACCAGGCCGGCGACGATGCGCTCGCCGCGGTCGGCCGCTGCATCGCCGGATGCCTGCGCCGCCCGGCCGACTATGCAGCGCGCTACGGCGGCGAGGAGTTCGTCGTGGTGCTGCCGGACGTCGACACGCCCGGCGCCGTGACGATCGCCGAATCGATCCGCACCGCCATCCTCGATCTCGGCATCCTGCACGACACGGATGCGTCGGACCGCCTGACCGCGAGCATCGGCGTGACGACCTGCTATCCGGAACTCGACGACAGCATCCAGGCCGCACTGAAGCTCGCCGACGACGCGCTGTATCGCGCGAAGGAAGGCGGGCGCAACCAGGTCGTCGTGCAAACGGCCCCGTCCGCCGAGCGCACGCTGCGGCGCGCCTGAGCCACGGCTGGCCGCCCGGCCGCCACAGCGCCGGCCGCGGGCGAAATCGCCGACAATGTCGGCTCGCCCGGCCGCCGCGCGACACGCGCGCCCGCTTCACACCACCATGAGACTCAAGGCAAAGATTTTCCTTCTGGCCATCGTGCCGTTCCTGCTCGCGATCGCCGGCATCGGCTTCGGCGTACGCCAGCAGGCGACGTCGCTCGCGCGCACGCAGCACGCGACGATCCAGGCCGCCTACCTGTCGAGCAAGGAAGTCGAGCTGAAGCATTACGTCGAACTCGCGACGAGCGCGATCATGCCGCTGTACGACGCGAGCGGCCGCAATGCGCGCGACGACGGACTGCTGCGCACGCAGGCGCTCGCGATGCTGCAGAAGATGGATTTCGGCCCCGACGGCTATTTCTTCGTATACGACCTGCACGGCAATGCGCTGATGCATCCGCGCGAGCCCGAGCGCGTCGGCCACAACTACTGGTCGATGCGCGACCCGCAGGGCGCGCTGACGATCCAGCAGCTGATCGGCGCCGCGTCGCACGGCGGCGGCTACGTGCGCTACACGTGGCAGCGGCCGTCGACGGGCAAGCCCGCGCCGAAGCTCGGCTACGTCGTCGCGCTCGAACGCTGGGGCTGGATGGTCGGCACCGGCATCTATCTCGACGACGTCGACACCGCGCTGCAGCGCATCGACGCGCGCGCGTCCGCGAACATCGAGCGCACGATGAGCTGGCTCACCGCGATCGCGCTGACCGGCGCGGCGGCGATCGCCGTCTGTGCGCTGGTGCTGAACGTCAGCGAGTCGCGCAGCGCCGACGCGAAGCTCAAGCAGCTCGCGCAGCGCGTCGTCGAATCGCAGGAGCAGGAGCGCGAGCGGCTGTCGCGCGAGCTGCATGACGGGATCAGCCAGATGATGGTGTCCGCGAAGCTGATGCTCGAATCCGCACTCGCGCGCTTCGAGCGCGGCACCGCGCGCATGCCCGAGGCCGAGCAGGCGCTCGCATCGGGCGTCGGGCGGCTCGGCGACACGCTGCGCGAAGTGCGGCGCATCTCGCACGCGCTGCGCCCGGCGATGCTCGACGATCTCGGCCTCGCCGCCGCGCTCGAGCAGCTCGTGCGCGAGCTCGGTGCGGAAAGCGGCATCGACATCGGCTATACGCAGGTCGCGCACAGCGGCGCGCGGCCGCTGCCCGCGCCGGTCAACACGGCGCTGTTCCGGATCGCGCAGGAAGCGCTCAGCAACATCGTGCATCATGCGCAGGCGTCGCGCGCGGCCGTCACGCTCGACGTCGGCGCGCATGCCGTCACGCTGACCATCGCCGACAACGGCTGCGGCTTCGACGCCGAGCGTACGCAGACCGACGCGCGCCGCGGCATCGGGCTGCGCAACATGCGCGAGCGGCTCGACGCGCTGGGCGGCATGCTGACGATCACGTCGCAGGTCGGCCACACCGTCGTGGCCGCGCGCGTGCCGCTGCGCGCCGCCTGAACACGCGCCCCATAACCGGAGACCCTTGCCCATGAGCGCCCCCGACACCGCCCGGCCCGCTGCCCGCCTTCTGCTGGTCGACGATCATCCGCTGGTGCGCGACGGCCTGCGGATGCGGCTCGAGGCGGCCGACCTGTCGGTGGTCGGCGAAGCCGGCAACGCGGACGAGGCGCTTGCGCTCGCCGCGTCGCTCGAGCCCGACCTCGCGCTGATGGACGTCGGCATGAACGGGATGAACGGCATCACGCTCGCCGGCGTGTTCCACGAGCGCTTTCCGGGGATTCGCGTGCTCATGCTGTCGATGCACGACAACATCGAATACGTGACGCAGGCCGTGCGCGCCGGCGCGAGCGGCTACCTGCTGAAGGATTCGCCCGCGAGCGAGATCGTGCGCGCGATCGGCTCGGTGCTGGCCGGGCAGACGTTCTTCAGCGAAGGGCTCGCCGCGCGGATGATCCAGGCAAGCGCGACCGCGTCGCCGCTCGACCGGTTGACGCCGCGCGAGCGCGACATCCTCGATGCGCTGGCCGAGGGGCTGTCGAGCAAGCAGATCGCGCAGCAGACGGGGCTGTCGGTCCGCACGGTGGAAACGCACCGGCTCAATCTGAAGCGCAAGCTCGAGATCGAAGGGCAGGCGGAGCTGATCAAGTTCGCGGTCGAGCATCGGCGGCGGTAGGGCGGCGACGTGCGGCGCCGCAAAAGGCACTCGCCTCGGTCACATTGATTAGCCCTACGATGCTGTTTTTTCTCGCTTCGCATGTGATTCGCCGAGTCGGCATCGCGCAGTGGAATCACCGCTCGACCGCTCGACTGACCACGAACGAAAAAGGCGCCCGGAGGCGCCTTTCACTCATCCAAAATCCTGACTGCGCGCAGCGACGCTCAATTCGTCCGCGAATTGTGCTTCTGCAGATACGCGATCAGGCCGTCGATCCCGCCCGACGCGAGCTGGCTCTTGAACTGCCCCTGGTAGACCTGGATCAGCCACGCACCCGACATGTCGATGTCGTAGATCTTCCAGTCGCTGCCGACCTTGCCGAGCCGGTAGCCGACCGACTGGCTGTCGCCCGGCGTCGTGACCGTCGACTGCACCAGCGCATCGGCACCCGACGCGCCGCCGGCCTTGAACGAGAACTTCGCGTCCTGGCTGCCGAGCTGCGCGAGCGACGCGGCATAGGTACGCGTCATCAGCAGCTTGAACTGCTTGTACAGCTCCTGCTGCTGTTGCGGCGTCGCCTGCTTCCAGGCATCGCCGACCGCGATGCGGGTCGTGCGCTCGAAGTTCGTCGCGGGCAGGAAGCGCTGCTCGACGACTTGCGTGACTTTTGCCATGTCGCCGCCGCGCGCACCCGGATCGGCCTTCATCGCGTTGACGGTGCCTTCGACCGCATTACGGACGATGTCGACCGGCGCGCTCTGCGCGAAAGCGGAAACCGACACGGCGGCCGCCGCGACGAAAGCAAACAGATGACGTTTCATACGGATATTCGCACTCGGTGAAAAAAACGGACGGCGGATTGCATCGATCGCATCGGCCGGTGGGTCGAAGTATAGCGGCCCGGCGGCCCGCCTGCCGCGCGGTGACCGACTGTTACCTTTCAGCCCCTTTTGTCACAGGGTGCCGGCCGCTGCGCGATCGGCGCCGATTATGTCAATTTCTGCCGCCCATTCGTCCGACGATTCGCGGCGATTCCCTCCCGGCGCAGCAAATATCCTTCCCGCCCCTTTACGCTCCAACGTGGCGACCGACGTCACGTGGCGCCGGTATACTCTTTGCCTTGTCCTTGCCAGCCCCTCCCCACCGCCACATGGTGACTTCTCTCATCGTCCGACTCGTCGCATTGTCGGTACGCCGCCCCGTCTGGGTCGTCGTGCTGTCGCTCGTCATCGCCGTCTTCAGCGGCGTCTACGTCGCGCAGCACTTCAAGATCAACACGGACATCAGCAAGCTCGTCGACGCGGAACCGCAGTGGGCCGCGCTCGGCCAGGCCGTCGACAAGGCCTTCCCGCAACGCAACGGCACGATCCTCGCGGTGGTCGAGGCACCGGCCCCCGAATTCGCGACGGCCGCCGCGCACACGCTCACCGAAGCCCTGCGCAAGCAGGCCGACGCCGGCCGCATCGGCCAGGTCGCCGAACCCGGCGGCGGCCCGTTCTTCGAGCACAACGGGCTGCTGTTCCTGTCGCCGCAGGAAGTGTCGGATACGACGTCGCAGCTCGCGAGCGCGCGGCCGCTCGTCAACGAACTCGCGAAGAACCCGAGCCTGACCGGGCTCGCGACCACGCTGTCCACCACGCTCGGCCAGCCGCTCCTGACCGGCCAGGTGAAGCTGCCCGCGATGGCGAAGCTGCTCGCGCGCAGCGCCGCGACGGTCGACGACGTGCTGGCCGGCAGGCCCGCCGCGTTCTCGTGGCGCGGGCTGGTCGACAGCGATGCCGCACGCCAGCCGGCACGCGCGTTCGTCACGGTGCAGCCGGTCGTCGACTATGGCGCGCTGAAGGCCGGTGCCGAAACGACCCGGGTGATCCGCGACACGGCGAAAGCGCTCGGCCTCGAGCAACGCTACGGCGCGGTCGTGCGCCTGACCGGCGAACAGCCGCTCGCCGACGACGAATTCGCGTCGGTGCAAGACGGCGCCGCGCTCAACGGCGTGCTCACGCTGCTCGCGGTGCTCGTGATCCTGTGGCTCGCGCTGCGCTCGAAGCGGATGATCGGCTCGGTGCTCGTCACGCTGTTCGTCGGGCTCGTCGTGACGGCCGCGCTCGGCCTCGCGATGGTCGGTTCGCTGAACATGATCTCGGTCGCGTTCATGGTGCTGTTCGTCGGCCTCGGCGTCGACTTCTCGATCCAGTACGGCGTGAAGTACCGCGAGGAACGCTTCCGCGATCCGCGCATCGATCACGCGCTGATCGGCGCCGCGCACTCGATGGGCATGCCGCTCGCGCTCGCCACCGCGGCGGTTGCGGCGAGCTTCTTCTCGTTCATTCCCACGGCCTATCGCGGCGTGTCCGAGCTCGGCCTGATCGCGGGCGTCGGGATGTTCGTCGCGCTGCTGACCACGCTCACGCTGCTGCCCGCGCTGCTGCGCCTGTTCGCGCCGCCGGGCGAATCGAAGACGCCGGGCTTTCCGTGGCTCGCCCCCGTCGACGACTTCCTCGATCGCCATCGCAAGCCGATCCTGATCGGCACGCTCGCGGTCGTGATCGGCGCGCTGCCGCTGCTCGCGTTCCTGCACTTCGATTTCAACCCGCTGCACCTGAAGGATCCGAACAGCGAATCGATGGCGACGCTGCTCGCGCTGAAGGATTCGCCCGAAGCGGCCGTCAACGACGTCACGCTGCTCGCGCCGTCGCTCGCCGAGGCCGACGCGGCCGCGAAGCGCCTCGACGCGCTGCCGGAAGTCGGCCGCACGACGACGCTCACGACCTTCGTGCCGGCCGACCAGCCGGCCAAGCGCGCGGCGATCGCCGCGGCCGCGAGCGAGCTGCTGCCCGCGCTGACGCAGCCGGCCGCGCCGGCCGCGACCGATGCGCAGCGCGTCGCCGCGCTCAAGCGCGTGTCCGATTTGCTGAGCTACGCGGCGGAAGATCACCCGGGCCCGGGTGCCGCCGCCGCGCAGCATCTGTCGGCGTCGCTCGCGAAGCTGGCCGCCGCCGACAGCGCGGCGCGCGATCGAGCCGAACGCGCGTTCTCCGACACGCTGCGCATCGCGCTCAACCAGCTCGCGACGCTGCTGCAGCCGCAGGACATCACGCGCGAATCGCTGCCGCCGCAGATCGTGCGCGACTGGGTCGCGCCGGACGGCCACGCGCTCGTGCAGATTTCGCCGAAGGTGCCGAAGGGCGTCGACCCGAACGACGACACGATGCTGCGCCGCTTCGCGAAGACGGTGAAGGCGGCGGAACCCGGCGCGACCGGCGGGCCGATCTCGATCCTGCATTCGGCCGACACGATCATCAACGCGTTCCTGCACGCGGCGCTGTGGTCGATCCTGTCGATCACGATCCTGCTGTGGATCACGCTGCGCCGCTTCGGCGACGTGCTGCGCACGCTGGTGCCGCTGCTCGTGTCGGGGCTCGTCACGCTCGAGATGTGCGTCGTGCTCGGCATGTCGCTGAACTTCGCGAACATCATCGCGCTGCCGCTGATGCTCGGCGTCGGCGTCGCGTTCAAGGTGTACTTCGTGATGGCGTGGCGCGCGGGCCAGACGGGCCTGCTGCATTCGAGCCTCACGCACGCGGTGCTGTTCAGCGCCGCGACGACCGCAACCGCCTTCGGCAGCCTGTGGCTGTCGCATCATCCGGGCACGTCGAGCATGGGCAAGCTGCTCGCGCTGGCGTTGACCTGCACCCTGATCGGCGCCGTGGTGTTTCAGCCCGTCCTGATGGGCAAACCGCGCGTCAAACGCGCCAAGAACCAATTGCAAGGAAACAATGAATAAGGTGCGAATCATTGCGGCGACCGTCGCTGCCAGCGCAGTGCTGAGCGGCTGTGCGACGGGCCCGAACCGCAACCCCAACGACCCGCTCGAGCCGATGAACCGGGCGATGTACAAGTTCAACGACACGGTCGACACGAACATCGCCGTGCCGATCGCGAAGGGTTACCAGAAGATCACGCCGACGCCCGTGCGTACCGCGATCAGCAACTTCTTCTCGAACCTCGGCGATCTCGGCAACATGGCGAACAACCTGTTGCAGCTGCGCATCACCGATGCGACGCAGGACCTGATGCGCGTGGCGATGAACTCGGTGTTCGGCGTCGCCGGCCTGATCGACATCGCGACGCCGGCCGGGCTGCCGAAGCACCACCAGGATTTCGGGCTGACGATGGCGCGCTGGGGCATGCCGTCCGGCCCGTACCTCGTGCTGCCCGTGTTCGGGCCGAGCACGATCCGCGACGGCGTCGGCCGCGCGGTGGACGTCCGCTTCAACCTGCTCAACTACATCGAGCCGGCCGTGCGCAATCCGATGTACATCGCGCAATTCATCAGCGCGCGCTCGGATCTGCTCGGTGCGACCGATCTGCTGAAGCAGGCGGCACTCGATCCGTACTCGTTCGTCCGCGATGCGTATCTGCAGCAGCGCAAGTCGCTGACGTATCACGGCCAGTCGGCGTCGGCCGCGCCGCCGAACTACACGGAGCCGGGTGAAGCGGGGGCGGTGCCGGCGGCCACGCCGGCCGTGCCGGGCTTGCCGAACTACGAGGATCCGGGCGAGTCGGGCGGCGCGCCGAACAACGCGCCGGCGGCGCCGGGCTTGCCGCAGTACGACGATCCGGGTGCGGACGGCGCGATGCCCGCGAGCGCGCCTGCCGCGGCCTCGGCCGCTGCGCCCGTGGCGGCGCCGAGCGGGGCGACGACGGCGCCGGCCTCCAACGGCGCGCCGATCGCGCCAGCGATGCCGACCCTGCCCGCGAGCGCACCGGCCGCGCAGTAACGCGGCACGGAACCCGCTGACAAGCCGAAGCGCGCTGCATCACGCAGCGCGCTTTTTTTGTGCGTCCGGAAAACGGGAACGGAAGGGGGAGAGGAGAAGCGGCGAACGCCGCTCAGACGATCCGCATCGCGCCCGCACGCTCGAATGCGTGCCGCGCCTGGATCAGCGTCGTGCGTGCCGCGCGCGCGTCGCCCGCGACCTGCAGCAGCGGGCCGAGCTGCGACGGCTGCTTCAGCAGTTCGCGCAGGATCGGCAGGATGGCCGTGCTGCCGTCGTCGCGCAGGCCGGCCGTCGCCGCGCGCGGCAGCGTGCGCCACGCCGGGTCGACGATCGCGCGGCACACCGCGAACGGTACGCCGCGCGACGCCGCGAAGGCCGCGGCGATATGCGATTCCATGTCGACGGCGAGCGCGCCCTTCGCGCGATGCAGCGACGTCTTTTCCTGTTCGCTGACCACCGGCGCGCCGACCGCCGCCATCGTGCCGCGCGTGACGCGCGCCCATACCGGCGTGTCGTGCAGCGCGGCGACGAGCCGCGCGCTCCAGCCCGGATCGGTCTGCACGCGGCCGAACGGCCCGTCGATCGCGTCCGCGATCACGAGCGCGCCGGGTGCGAGATCGGGCGCGAGCCCGCCTGCCGTGCCGAAGCTCACGATGCCCGCGCAACCGCGCGCGGTCGCCTCGGCCAGCGCGCGCTCGAGGCGGTCGGCCCGCGCGGCGAACACGGCCTCGACGCCCTGACCGCGCGCGATGCGCGCCTCGAACGCCATCCCCGTGACGGCGATGACGGGCAACGTGCCGTTGTGCTGCGTCGGCGCCACGCGTTACATCCCGACCGTCACGCGCGTCGCGTTGGCGCGCTTCAGGTTGCGATAGCGCGCGAGCGCCCACAGCGGGAAGAACTTGCGATAGCCGTGATAGCGCAGATAGAACACGCGCGGGAAGCCGGTTGCCGTGAAGCGCGTTTCGTCCCACAGGCCTTCTTCGTTCTGCTGAGCGATCAGGTAGTCGACGCCGCGTGCAACGGCCGGGTTGTTCACCTCGCCGGCCGCCATCAGGCCGAGCAGCGCCCAGGCCGTCTGCGACGCGGTGCTCGGCGCCTGCTCGAAACCGCGGTAATTCAGCTTGTAGCTGTCGCCGTCCTCGCCCCAGCCGCCGTCCTTGTTCTGGATCGACAGCAGCCACTGCGCGCCGCGCTTCATGCGCGGATCGTCCGGCGTCAGGCCGGCCGCGTTCAGCGAGCACAGGGCCGTCCACGTGCCGTACACGTAGTTCATCCCCCAGCGGCCGTACCAGCTGCCGTCCGGCTCCTGCTCCTTCAGCATGTAGTCGAGCGCGCGACGGGCCGGCTCGCTGTTCAGCGGCGTCTCGCCGAGCTGCGACAGCATCGACAGGCAGCGGCCCGACACGTCGGCGGTCGGCGGATCGAGCAGCGCGCCGTGATCGGAGAACGGAATGTTGTTCAGGTAGTACTGCGTGTTTTCCGGTTCGAACGCGCCCCAGCCGCCATCGCTGCTCTGCATGCCGACGACCCATTCGCGCGCGCGCGCCATCGAGTCGCGATACGTGTCCGTCTGCCTGAGCTTCTGCGCGCGGTCCATCGCCATCACGACCACGGCCGTGTCGTCGACGTCAGGGTAGTGCGCGTTCGCGTACTGGAACGCCCAGCCGCCGGGACGCACGTGCGGGCGGCGCGAGATCCAGTCGCCGCGCACGTCGAGGATCTGCAGCGGGCGCAGCCAGTCGAGGCCGCGCAGCACGGCTTCCTCGGCACGCGCGTCACCGGTCTCGAGCAGCGCATGCGCGGCGAGCGACGTGTCCCACACCGGCGACAGGCACGGCTGGCAATACGCTTCGTCCTCGTGCACGACGAGCAGCTTCTCGAGCGCCTTGCGCGCGATCGCGCGGTTCGGATGATCTTCCGCATAGCCGAGCACGTCGTACATCATCACCGCGTTGGCCATCGCCGGATAGATCGCGCCGAGGCCGTCCTCGCCGTTCAGGCGCTCGTCGACGAACGACACGGCCTGGCGGATCGCGCGTTCGCGCGTGTAGTTCGGGAACAGGCCGTCGACGGCGCGCAGCGCATGATCGACCACGCGGAAGAACGCGAACCAGCCGGGGCTCTGGTGGCCCTGGCGCGGCAGCAGGCCGGCGTTGACGGGCGGGTCGATGAACAGCTCGTCGATGCGCACGCCGCGCGGATTCTTCGCGAGCGGACGCTTCGCGTTCAGCACCAGCAGCGGCACGATCACGGTCCGCGCCCAGTACGACACCTTCGACAGGTGGAACGGGAACCACTGCGGCAGCAGCATGATCTCGACCGGCATCATCGGCACCGCGCGCCACGGAATCGCACCGTACAGCGCGAGCTGGATGCGCGTGAACACGTTCGACATCTCGGCGCCGCCCATCGCGTGGATCGCACGGCGCGCACGCTGCATGTGCTCGGCGTTCTCGTCGTCGCCGATCACCTTCAGCGCGAAATACGCCTTCACGCTCGCGCTGATGTTCGGCGCGCCGTCGGTGAACAGCGGCCAGCCGCCGTCGGCCTGCTGGATACGGCGTAGATAGCGGCCGATCTTCCGTTCGAGTTCGAGGTTCGGCGTCTCGCCGAGATAGTGGACGAGCAGCACGTATTCGGCGGGAATCGTCGAATCGGCCTCGAGTTCGTAGACCCAGTGTCCGTCTGCTTGCTGCGCGGCCAGCAGCGCGTCGGTCGCGCCGGCGACGGCCGCGTCGAGCCCGGCCGGCACGGTGCCGGCGGACAGGGTGGCCATTTCGGTGAGATCGTTCATCGGTCCCTCTGTTGCTTACTGTGTCTGGAGCACGTCCGCGGCCAGCTGGCCGGAACGGATCGCGCCCTCGATCGTGGCGGGCAAGCCGGTGGCAATCCAGTCGCCCGCCAGCACGAGATTGGTCCAGCGCGTACGCACGGCCGGACGTTTCATTTCCTGCGACGGCACCGCCGCAAACCCCGCGCGCGGCTCGACCACGAGCTGCCACGCGGGCATGGTTTCCGGGTTCGCGCCGGTCACGCGCGCGACGTCTTCCCAGATGCGCCGCGCGAGCGCATCGCGCGGCATGTCGAGCCAGCGGCCCGCGTCGCGGATGGTCGCCGCGAGCGGACCGCCGCCGGTGCGCACCGCGTCGACGACGCCGTTGACGACGGTCGTCTGCAGCGGGCCGTCGGCCGGTGTATCGACCGCGAAATACGCGGTCACGACCGCACTGAACGTGTCGGGCGCGGTGAGATCCGGGACGAGCGGCTGCGCGACCTCGGGCGGCACGGCCAGCACGACCGCGTCGCCCGGTGCGAGATCGACGCGCTCGCCGCCGATCGCGACCGCATCGACCGCGTTGCCGTGCGCGCCGAATTCGAACGCATCGAGCCGCGAATTCAGCCGGATCTGCGCGCCGCCGTGCTGCAGCATCCGCAGCGCCGGTTCGACGAATGCGCTGCCGAGCCCGTGGCGCGCGACGAGCGGGCGCCATCCGGGGCCGCCCGCGGCAAACGTGCCGCACAGCGCCGCGCGCGCGAGTTCGGCGCTCGCGTGGCGCGGCTCGACGTTCAGAACCCCGAGGAAATACGGCCGCAGCCAACGGTCCCACAGCACGCCGTCGCAGCGCATCGTCTGTGCGAGTGAGCGGCCGGTGCGCGCGAACGCGAGCGAGGCCAGCGCAAGATAATCGAGCGGCGTGGTGCCCGGCGCGCGCGATGCGGCGTCGAACAGCCACGACGGCCAGCGCCCGTTGCCGAAACGCAGCGTCCAGCGCTGCTGCGACGCGACGTCGACCACCGGACATTCAGGCAGCGCGGGCCCCGTGAGCCGATCGGCCGCGCCGATCGCGCGCAGGTAGCGCTGGGTCGCGGATTGCCCCGCGAAAACCTGATGCAGCCCGCTGTCCAGCGTCGTGTTCAGCACGCCGTCGAACCACGAGCGGCAGCGGCCGCCCGCGTGCGCATGCGCGTCGTGCAGCACGATGCGCCGCCCGCGGCGTTGCAGCTCGACGGCGGCCGACAGGCCCGCGAGTCCTGCACCGATCACGTGGACGGTTCTGGGCATCGGCTCAGAACAGCGCGTAGCGCGCGGCGATCATCAGCATGCGCGCCTTCGGCTTGCGCAGCGGCGCGCGCGGGGCGGCGAAGCCGCGCGCGATCGCGGCTTCCAGGATGCAGCGATACGCGCCCGACATGATGCGCGGCGCCTTCACCTGCGCACGCGTGCACGTATCCATCACGGCGTCCGCTTCGCGGAAGTGCTCGAGCGCGCGCTCGACGAGCGTCGCGCACACGCGCGGCAGCGCCGGGTCGCGCACGATCGTCGCCGGATCGGTGATCGCGATGCCTTCGCGTGCGAGCAGCTCGCGCGGCAGGTAGCAGCGGTTGATCGCCGCGTCGTCGTCGATGTCGCGCAGGATGTTCGTCAGCTGCAGCGCGCGGCCGAGGTGGTGCGACAGCTTGATGCCTGCCGCCTCCGGGATCCCGAAAATCCTCACCGACAGCCGGCCGGCCGCGCTCGCCACGCGATCGCAGAACAGGTCGAGCGTCGGTTCGTCCGGCGCGCAGATGTCCTCGGCAGCGTCCATCGCCATCCCGTCGATCATCGCGTGGAAGTCCTCGCGCTTCAGGTCGAACGCGCGGATCTCGCGCTCGAGCGCGACCAGATGGCGCGGCGGCTGGCCGGCGAAGCACGCGTCGATGTCCGCGCGCCAGCGATCGAGGCCCGCGTTGCGCTCGGCGCGCGGCAGGTCGCTGTCGGCGATGTCGTCGACCGCACGGCAGAATGCGTAGACCTGGAACATCGCATCGCGCTGCACCGCCGGCAGGATGCGCATCGCCAGATAGAAAGAACTGCCCGATGTGACGGCAGCGGCGTCGGTTTCTTGTTCGTCCACGACGAGATTGGAAACGGCCAAGACGAGCTCCACGGAGACACCCACGCGGGGCGATTGAAGAAGCCATGCCCGGCTGGGTTGGTCAGGGCGTCAAATGCGTGCGAGATATGCGAACGATCGACGCAGACAGGCACAAATTACCGGCCGGAAGCCGGAATTGGGCGAAAGTATAGCAATCTTTGACGTTCGATGGCGGACACGCGCCGCGCCCGGCGGGCCGCGCGGGGCCTGGCGGGCCGGCATGGCCGGCCGCGGCGGGGAGCGGCACCGCGCCGCTCGTCAGCCGTAGACGATGTCGCGCTGCAGGTCGAGCGCGATGAGCCCCATTTCGCGGGTCAGCTGCAGCATCGAGCGGCGTTCGAGCCGCGAGCCCATGAAGCTCGTCACGCGCCCGTCGGGCTCCGCCGTGAACTGGAACGACGGGCCGCCGGTGCCGAACCACGCGCCCGGCACGTCGGGCGATTCCTGCCAGTCGATCTGCTCGAACACACGCGCGATCCCCGCGCGCACCATGTCGCTCGGGCCGATCGGCGGCGCGGTCTCGCCCAGGTCGTCGAGGGAATAGGGGCCGGGTTTGTCCGGCCGCCGGTAGAAGAGGTAATCGACGTTCATGGGGCGCAATCGGGAGCAAAGCGTCAAATTAGCGCGCTTCGGCGCAAATTCAAATCAGATCGAGACGAAATGTGGCCTGTACGAGACAAAAGCGCCGCATCCCGACAGCCGGTGCGAGCCCGTGCACGCTCGGGCCGTGCGTTCATGCCGGGGCGCGCAGCTTCGTCCACGCGGCTTCGTCTAAGATGAACATCTTTCTCGAAAAAACACACGGACACCATGGAGACGAACGTAACCGCCACCGCGCCATCCGACCATCCCGTTTTCGTGCTGGTGCACGGCGCGTGGCACGGTGCGTGGTGCTACGCGCACGTCGCGGCCGCGCTGGCCGCGCGCGGCTACCTGTCGATCGCGCGCGACCTGCCTGCGCACGGCATCAACGCCCGCTTTCCCGCATCCTATCTCGAACGGCCGCTCGACAAGGACGCCTTCGGCGCCGAGCCGTCGCCGGTCGCGAACACCACGCTCGACGATTACGCGACGCAGGTGATGCAGGCCGTCGACGACGCGTACGCGCTCGGCCGCGGCAAGGTCGTGCTCGTCGGGCACAGCATGGGCGGCCTCGCGATCACCGCCGCGGCGGAGCGTGCGCCGGAGAAGATCGCGAAGATCGTCTATCTCGCGGCGTTCATGCCCGCGTCGGGCGTGCCGGGCCTCGACTACGTGCGCGCGCCCGAGAACAAGGGCGAAATGCTGGGCCCGCTGATGCTCGCGAGCCCGCGCGTCGCGGGCGCGCTGCGGATCGATGCGCACAGCGGCGATGCCGCGTATCGCGCGCTCGTGAAGCGCGCACTGTATGACGACGTGCCGCAGGCCGACTTCGAGGCGGTGGTGAACCTGATGACCTGCGACGTGCCGGCCGCGCCGTTCGCGACCGCGATCCCGACGACCGCCGCGCGCTGGGGCGCGATCGATCGTCATTACATCAAGTGCCTGGCCGATCGCGTGATCCTGCCCGCGCTGCAGCAGCGCTTCATCGACGAAGCCGACGCGTTCGTGCCCGGCAATCCGACGCACGTGCACCAGCTCGACAGCAGCCATTCGCCGTTCGTGTCGCAGCCGGCCGTGCTGGCCGGCGTGCTGGCGGATATCGCGAAAAGCTGACGGGGGCGCGGCACGCGCGGTGTGCGGTGTGCGGTGTGCGGTACGCCGCACGTAACCGCGCTGCGGCCGCGCCGCGCTTACGCGTACGCGATCGACCGGTCGCGCCCGAGCCGCTTCGCGCGATAGAGCGCGGTGTCGGCCTCGTTCACGAGCACGTCGCACGCCAGCGCGCCGGCCGTCGCGCACGCGCCGCCGACGCTCGCCGTCACCGGCACGCTGACGCCTTCCGCGTCGACCGGCGTGCTGCCGATCGCGTGGCGCACCTTGTCCGCTACCCGCATCGCTTCGTCGAGATTCGTGCACGGCAGCAGCAGCGCGAATTCCTCGCCGCCGAAGCGGCCGAACGTATCCTGCGCGCGCACGATCGACGCGACGCGGCGCGCCGTCTCGCGCAATACCGCATCGCCGGCCGCATGCCCGAACCGGTCGTTGATCGTCTTGAAGTGGTCGAGGTCGAACAGCAGCACCGACAGGTCGCCGCCGTAGCGTTGCCAGCGCGCGAACTCGTCACTGAGCCGCGCCTCGAAGAAGCGCCGGTTCGCGATGCCGGTGAGGCCGTCGAGATTCGCATGCTCGCGCAGTTTCGCGACCGCCTCCTCGCGCTCGCGCTGCATCACGCTCACGTGCGTGACGTCCGAGATCGTCACGCACACGGCCTCGACTTCCCGGCCGCGCGTGAGCGGCATGAATGTGCAATCCTGCTGCATGTAGTCGACGCCGCCCGTGATCGGCCGGTCGTGCTCGAAGCGAAACAGGTAGGGCCGCTGCTCCCAGGAGCTGAACGCGAAGCTGCCGAGCTGGAACACGCTCTCGAGCTTGCGCTCGAGCCACGCGCGCGGCAGCGCCGGAAAGCAGTCGAACAGGTTGCGACCGATCACGTGGGCGGCCGGGATGCCGCTGTGGTCCTGCATGAAGCGATTCCACATCAGCACGGTCATCGCGCGGTCGAGCACGAACAGGCCGAAGCCCACCCGTTCGATCACGAGGTCGCTCAGCGACGCGGCAGTGGCGGCGGGGGTCGCGTTCATAGCGCGGACAGCAACGCGTCGAGCGCGTCGCCCATCAGCCGGATCGAGTCCTCGGCCATCAGCATCACGAAATGTGCGCGGAACGCGTGATCCTCGAGACCGAAGTTCACTTCGAGCAGCAGCGCGACGCTCCAGGCGAGCGCGGTCGGCTGGAACACGTCGTCGAACGACACGTTCGCGCCGAGCAGCCCCGGCGGGAAAAACACGGGCTTGCGGCCGAGCTCGTCGAGGATCGACGCGACGCATGCGCTCATCAGCACGTTCGAGACATCGAACACGAGTTCGTCCTGCGTGGCCATGCCCGCATACACGCCGTCGCCGAACGTGCGCTCCATCAGCGACATGAGCCGCGCGACGCCCGCGCTGCGGCACAGCACGATCGCCTCGCCCTTGATGTCGGAACGGAATCCCTGGCGCACGGCCGTCACGTTCTCGTGGATGCCCGTCATCTCGCGCAGCGCGTCGCCCGCATCGGCGGCCTTCACGACGCGCACGCGCGGTACCGACAGCTCGATGAAGTGCCCGAGCAGCAGCGCGAGCCGTGCGGCGGCACGGCCCATCGCGAGGTTGGCGATTTCCTGCAACGCGTCGCGTTGCTCCGCCGTGAACACCGATTCAGGCATACAACCCATACTCCTTGAGAATGGGCAGCAACGCCTCCGACGTCACGGGCTTGGCAACGAATGCGATCGCGCCCAACTCGCGCACGCGTGCTTGCGCCTGCGGCTGGATATCGGCGGATACCACGATCACGAACGTGTTCAGATCTTCGTGGCGCAGTGTCTCGAGCACCTGATAGCCGTTCATGTCGGGCATCGTCAGGTCCAGAAACATCACGGAAGCCTTGCCGTCACGATAGAGCGCCAGGGCCTCACGACCATTCGCCGCATACGCGACGTCGACGTCCCAGTCCCCCGGGAGTGCCTTTGTCAGAAGTTTGCGAGCGAGCAAGGAGTCGTCGGCGATCACGATCGGCAAAGGCATGGCGGCGAAGCGGTATACGGAATGGTCTCTCTCGCGTTAACGACCGCGCGGCGCGCTTCTTTAGGCGCCATGCGATCAAGCGCGGCCACCGCCGTGCGGCCGCGCGCGGGCGCCGCGGCGCCAGGCACGCGACACACCGCGCCGCAAACGCCGGCGGGCGCATATATCTGTCATGGGGAAAGCAAGGCGCGATTCTCTGAGTAAACCGAAGGCGGTGCAACTCGCCATTTTCACCATTTCGAACAAAATCGCTTCATTCGCCCTGCATTCTGAAAACAGCCGCGACCATTTTCGAGATAAGCACGCAAAATTTTTCTTTGTGTACGTTTGCGCTGCCGGATTCATAGCGTTTTCAAACTTTCACCGTGCCCCTGTCGGAATCACCAGGTTGCACATCGGTGCGGCGGTACGGCGCACGTGCGCAACTCGTTTATGATGGAACACCTCCGCTTCACCCGCTTTCTTCGATGACGTCCGAACGTCCCGCCGACTCCCGCACGCACACCGCACCGCCCGCCGACGACTGGCAGGACGACGGCAACTATGCGTCCGGCGCGCCCGAGCACGATTTCGCGGTCCGGCGCGTGACGCTGATCGTGCTGCTGGTCGCGGCGATCGTGCTGCCGTGCATCTACGTGTCGGTCATGGCGTACAACGACCTGAAGGCCCGCGAAGCCGCGGCGAGCGACGTGACGATGCGCACCGTGCGCGTCGCCGAGGAACATGCGCTCAAGGTGTTCGACCTGAGCGAGACGCTCGATGCGCGCATCGTCGACCTCGTGCAGGACATGGACGACGCCACCGTGCGCCGCCACGAATCCGACATCCACGAAGCGCTGAATACGATCGGCGGCGGCTATCCGCAGGTGGCCGCGGTGTCGATCTTCGGTGCGAGCGGGATGCTGCTCGCCAACAGCCTCTACTATCCGGCGCCCTATGCGTCGATCGCGAACCGCGACGACTTCGCCGGCATCCGCGACGGCCGGGTGATCGAACACATCTCGAAGCTGATGATGGGGCCGCTCAAGCTCGAGAACATCCCCGTGTTCAACACGGGCGTCGCGCGACGCCATAGCGACGGTTCGTTCGCCGGCATGGTGTCGATCGCGCTGAAGTCGTCGTATTTCAACGCGTTCTACCGCGACCTGCTCGGCGGCGCGGCCACCCCGATGACGATGGCGCTCGCGCGTTCCGACGGCGCGGTGATCGCGTCGTATCCGCCGCCGCCGTCGCTCGCGCACACCGATCTCACGGCCACCTTCGGCAACGCGCAAAGCGATCCGCGCGCGGGCGTCGTGCGGGTGCGCCACGACGGCGCCAGCAGCGAGATCGTCGCGTACCGCCAGGTCGGCAGCTACCCCGTGTACGTGACCTGCGCGTACCGCACGTCGGCGATCTGGCGTGAATGGTACGAACACCTGAGCGTGCTGTTCATCTCGATGTTCGCGCCGTCGATCGCGCTGTGGTCGGTGATCTGGCTGTCGCTGAAGCGGCTGAAGGCGGAAGAGGAGGCCTGGGACCGCTGGCAGGCCGAAGCGTCGATGCGACGCTCGATCGAATCCGCGTACCGGCAGTCGCGCAAGATGCAGGCGCTCGGCAACCTGGTCGGCAGCGTCGCGCACGACTTCAACAACCTGCTGATGATCATCTCCAGCAACGTGCAGATCGCGCGGCGACGCGGCGTCCAGCATCTCGACAAGGAACTCGGCGCGATCGAACGCGCGCTGAAGAACGGCCAGTCGCTCACGCGCCAGCTGCTCGGCGTCGCGCGCAAGCAGCCGCTGCACAGCGAGACGATCGACGTCGGTCAATGGCTCGGCACGTGCCGCGAACTGCTGAAGACGTCGCTCGGTTCGAAATCGCTGCTGGTCATCGCGATCGAGCCCGGCGTATGGCCGATCCGGGTCGATGTCGCGGAGCTCGAGCTCGCGGTGATCAATCTCGCCGTCAACGCGCGCGATGCGATGACGGTCGGCGGCCGCTTCACGGTCGGCGCGCGCAACGTGACGCTGCGCCGCGAGGACGGCTTTCCGCTGACCGGCGACTTCGTGCAGATCTCGCTCGACGATACGGGCTCGGGCATGCCGCCCGACGTGCTCGCGCGCGCGTTCGAGCCGCTCTTCACGACGAAGGCGCAGGGGATGGGAACGGGGCTCGGGCTGCCGCAGGTGTTCGCGTTCTGCGAGCGCTCGGGCGGACTCGCGACGATCGACAGCGCGGTCGGCGCCGGGACGTCGGTGCGCCTGTACCTGCCGCGCGCACGCGTCGAGGACATCGTCGCGCGACCGCAGGCCACCGTGCACGACGCGGGCGGGCTTGCCGGCCTGCACGTGCTGCTGGTCGAGGACAACAGCGAAGTCGCGGCCGGCACCGAGGCGCTGCTCACGCTGCTCGGGCACCGCGTCACCTATGCGCCCACCGCCGACGACGCACTGCGCCTGATCGAAGGCGCGGCCGCGAACGACGCATTCGACCTGGTGATCTCGGATATCCACATGCCGGGTCGCCTGAACGGCATCGATCTCGCCGAAGCGATCGACAAGCGGCCGGGGAAGCTGCCCGTGATCCTCGTCACGGGTTACGCGGAGGAACTCGACCGCACGCGTACCGTCGACGTGCGCGTGCTGTCGAAGCCGTTCGACATCGCGCTGCTCGACGAGATCCTGCTCGGCATCCGGGAAGCGCGCGACGCACGGCACGCCGGCGCCTGACCCGCGGCATGCGGGCCGGTGCCGGCGGCGGCAAGGAGACGGCGATCAGGCCGCCTTCAGCACGCGCACCCAGTCGACGTAGCGGTCGACGAAACCCTGCAGGAACTTGCGGGTGTCTTCGCTGACGATCTGGCCCTCGTCGTCGATACGCGCCGGGTCGTGCTTGATGAACATTTCCGGCTGGCCGAGCGTCTTCACGTCGAGATACGCAAGCACGTTGCGCAGGTGCTGCTGCGCGAGCGCGGTGCCGGTCGCACCCGGCGACGTGCCGAGCACCGCACCCGGCTTGCCGGACCACGAGTTGTGCCCCCACGGGCGCGAGCCCCAGTCGAGCGCGTTCTTCAGCACGCCCGGGATCGAGCGGTTGTACTCGGGCGTCACGAACAGCAGCGCGTCGGCCGCCTCGATCGACTGCTTGAAGCGCTTCGCGACTTCCGGAAAGTCCGCGTCGTAGTCCTGGCTGTAGAGCGGCAGTTCGCCGATCTCGACGAATTCGAACGAGAAATCGGCGGGGGCGAGCGAGATCACGGCTTGCGCGAGCGCGCGGTTCCAGGAACCGCGACGCAGGCTGCCGACGACGACTGCAACACGATAGGACATGGCTTTCTCCTTCCGGTGAGTAAGGAATCGGGTCGATTGATTCTGGGCAGGCGACAAAGGTCTGTTTATAGGCAAGCCAGCCCGCGAGCCGTCCCACGGGGCCGACCGGCTGACTTTCCACAAGGTTTTCCACAGAAATTGTGGATAACTTGACCGTTATGGTCTGATGTTACAGACCGCCCGCGTCGCGATTTCGCGACGCGCGACGCCAGGCTTCGGCAAGCATAGCGCAGCGCGCCGGCCGGCTTCGTGAATTCGCGACGGAACATGCGTTGCAGCGCAGCGTCTCGCCCAGTAAGCTGCTCGCACACCGCGATGCGCCCGCCCGGTGGCGCGCACGCGAGCGCTTTCGCTTCGTAAGGCTCCCGACCTGCCATGCTGTCCGCGTACGACGACCCTGCCTATCTCGCGCAACTGCGGCGCGACCTGCTGCGCTTCGCGCGACTCCAGCTCCGCGATGCCGATGCGGCCGAGGATGCCGTGCAGGAAGCGCTGACCGCCGCGTGGTCGCACGCGGGCGAGTTCGCGGGACGGTCCGCCCACAAGACCTGGGTCTTCGGCATCCTGCGCAACAAGCTGATCGACATCCTGCGCGCGCGGCAGCGGACGGTGAGCCTGTCCGCGCTCGATGCGGAACTCGACGGCGAATCCGCGCTCGATCGCGAACTCTTCAAGGAAAACGGGCATTGGGCGCCGCACACGAAGCCGCGGCCGTGGCCGCGGCCCGAAACGCTATTGCAGCAACAGCAGTTCTGGATGCTGTTCCAGGTCTGCCTCGACCACTTGCCGGAACACATCGGACGCGTGTTCATGATGCGCGAATTCCTCGACGTCGAGATTGCCGACATCTGCAGCGAACTGACGTTGACGACGAATCATTGCAGCGTGTTGCTGTATCGGGCGCGCACGCGCCTGCGCACCTGCCTCAGCGAAAAAGGAATGACGACCGAAGATGCTGCCGGGGAAATGTAGGGACGTGACGCGACTGCTGTCGGATGCGCTCGACCGGTCCTTGACGCTTCATGAGCGCATGCAGGTGCATGTGCATCTGCCGACTTGCAGCGGATGCCGAGTGTATCGCGGGCAGATCGCGCTGCTGCGGACGGCAGCGCATGCGGCGGCGGGGCGGGGGACGGGGGATGAAGCGGGTGGCGATCGGGATGAGTCGTCGGGCGACGGGCAGGGCTGAGTTGCTGCCTTGTGATTTCTGCTACGAGCGGTTCATTTGATGACCATCGGCAGCGTAGCCACGGTGGTCGATTGCGGCTCGCGAATTCAGCCGCTTATTCCCGGCGCGCTCGCGCCGGGATCATGCGATAAGAAAAATACGCCGAACAACAATTATTCGAACAGCGCGCGCACCGACTCGGGCGGACGGCCGATGGCCGCCTTGCCTCGATACACGACGATCGGACGCTGCAGCAGAATCGGATGAGCCGCAATCGCTTCATAGGCCTCCGCGTCGGTCAGGCTCGCACGGGCCAGATCCAGCGTCTTGTACGGCTCTTCGCCGTCGCGAAGCATGTCGCGCACCGGGCGCCCGAGCTGACGATGCAACGCTTCCAGTTCCTCGACCGTCGGCGGCGTCTTCAGATACTCGACGACATTCACCTGCGTGCCGGCGGTGTTCAACGTCTCGACCAGTGCGAGCGTCTCGCGGGACTTTGAGCAGCGGGGGTTGTGGTAGATCGTGATCATCATTCGGACCTGGATAGGAAAGGCACGTATTGTAGCCAGTCTGGTTGCGTGCGTTTCGGCGGGGACCGGCGCGCGGGCGAAAGGGGAGTTGGAGTACGGTGCGGCGTGCGGGGAGGAATCGTTCGAGCCGACGAGCGCGCAGAGCGCGTGATGCCTTTATGCGCATAAAGTGCGTTGTATGGGCAATCGCCAAGGACGTCTGCGGTGGCGAGCGCCGATGAACGACGACTCACCGCTACGGCGTGTTGCAGGTTCTCACGCGAGGGCCACCGTACGGTTTTGGTTTTATCCGTCGCCGGGTTTATGCGCATAAAGCTGTCGCTTCGCGAGGTGGGGAGGTCCACTGATATCGCGACTGGGCCGGACACTTCGATGCCTCGAACGATCAGCGGGGCGATACGCGATCGCGTCCGTCCGGGGCATTGTCGCGGGACGTATTAATGCGCGCTTGCCGACGTGGGGCCGCCGATCGCTGCCGAGCCTCTCAATGGTTTATGCGCATAAACGCTTGGGGCGGCCACCGCTTCACCGCTTCACCGCTTCACCGCTTCACCGCTTCACCGCTTCACCGCTTCACCGCTTCACCGCTTCACCACTGCACGCTGCACGCTGCACGCTGCACGCTGCACGCTGCGCACGGCGCACGGCGCACGGCGCACGGCGCACGGCGCACGGCGCACGGCGCACGGCGCACGGCGCACGGCGCACGGCGCACGGCGCACGGCACACGGCACACGGCACACGGCGCGAGTATCGTGCCGGCCTGAGTCGCGCCGCGTTCGTCATCCAGGCCCGTGCTCAAGCGAGGACGCCGACTCGCAGATGCTCTCCTGCACCGCCGAAGTTTATGCGCACAAACTCCTCCGTCACCAAGGCCCCGCGCGTTCGGCTATCGACAGGGCAGGCGCCAACACATTGCGCCGATCAGCTTCTCGAACGACGGGCAGAAACGCCTGTCGTCACGACGATCCATCGGCTCATCATCCACCGCAGCAATCTCACCGCCATCCGCTCCAGTCAGCCAGCGTCCCCATTCGTTTATGCGCATAAACCGATAGCCCGAATGGCTAACGCGTAGTTGGCAAACGACAATTTCATTGAAATATAAATATCGTCCTGTAGAATTCCAACGACCAAAAACAGGAGTGAAAATTGGCCGCGGAAATCATTGCAGTCACTCAACAAAAAGGTGGCGTCGGCAAAAGCACGATTGCCATGCACCTCGGCGCGGCATTCCATGAGAAAGGGAAGCGCGTCCTCGTCATCGACGCCGACGGTCAAAACACACTGATTCACTGGTCGAGCGCATCCGGTGACAGCGACGCCGGCATCCCGTTCCCGGTCGTCAATCTCGCCGAAGCCGGCGGCCAGATCCATCGCGAGATCAAGAAGTTCATCAACGACTACGACATCATCGTCGTCGATTGCCCGCCGTCGATCACCGAGAAAGTCTCCGGCGTCGTGCTGCTGGCCGCATCGATCGCCGTGATCCCGACTTCGTCGTCGCCAGCCGATTACTGGTCGAGCGTCGGGCTGGTGAAGCTGATCCAGCAGGCGCAGGTGATGAACGAAGACCTCCGTGCCGTCTTCCTGCTGAACAAGACCGAAGAGAAGCGCATGCTGACCCGCGAGCTCAAGCGTGCGCTCGAGGAGCTCGGCTTCCCGTTGCTGAAGACGCAAATCCCGACCCGGGAAGCGTATAAGCAGGCAATGGCGCTCGGTCAGACCGTGCTGCAGATGAACGATCGCGGCGCCAAGCTGGCCGCCGCGGAAATTCGCGCATGTGCCGACGAAATCGTCGCCATGCTGCCCTGACTTTATGCGCATAAAGGAGTCACATGAAACCCTCCCAATTTGCAAAAGGATTCCAAGCGCGCCCGGATATCACGACGAGCGAGAAGCGCACGGCGCTTGATCGGCTGAATGCCATCGACGGCATCGTCAAATCCGAGACGGCCACGCCGGCCCCGACGAAGTCCGCCAAGAAGGACATCACGCCGCCACCGTCTCCGGACGTCCTGCTCGATCCGTCGATCGACGAGTCGCCGCAATATCGCGCGTGGCGCCTCGAGAACCGCTATGCGCCCGGCCAGGTAATCGAACTGCCGTTGAAGGCGATCAAGCATAGCCCGTTCAACCCGCGGCACTTCTATCTGAAGTCGTCGATTGCCGAACTCGCGGTCAACCTCGCGAAGCAGGGGCAGCAGCAGGCGATCCACGTGATTCCGGACTACGACAATCCGGGCTCGTATTTCGTCAGCGACGGCGGCCGCCGCGTGCGCGCGCTGAAGGAAGCGAACAAGGAGTCGGTAAAGGCGATCGTGATCGACGTGCCGATCGGGATCCAGAGCTACAAGCTCGGCTACGACCTGAACGTGCAACGCGATTCGCAGACGGTGTTCGACAACGCCGTCGTATGGCGCCGCTTCCTCGACGACAAGCACTTCCTGAGTCAGAAGGAACTGTCCGAGCATCTCGGCCTCGACGAGTCGACGGTCGCGGTCGCGCTGTCGATCGGCAAGCTGCCGGAAAGCGTGATGCAGGAGATGGTCGCGCGTCCCGATCGTTTCGGTTCGAACATGGCGTATCAGGTCGGCCGTTATCACAACGCGCGCGGCACCGAGGCGACGCTGCGGCTGATCAACAAGATCGTGTCCGACGATCTCAGCACGCGTCAGGTGTCGGACATCGTCAAGGGCCGCGTCGCGGCGCAGGAAACGCCGAAGCCGGCGGGCCGCCAGCGCTATGCGCAGCGTCTCGAGATCAAGCTCGGCGGCAAGTCGGTCGGCGACCTGAAGTCGTATGGCGAAGACCGCATCGAACTGCGCCTGCGCGGCCTCCCGAAGGACAAGCGCGACGCGATCCTCGAGCAGCTCGAGCGGATGCTGTTGTCGGACTGATGGAAACGGCCGGCAGGGCCTGGCGATGCGCCGGGCCCGCCGGTTGGGCGGGCGGCCGGCGGCGGCCCGTCAGAGGGGCCTGAACAGGCCTCAGGCGGCCCGCGATTGATTCAGGGTGAATGACAGCAGGTCGCCGTCGGTCGGCTCGCCCCAGGTCTTCTGGGCCAGCCAGTCGAAAAACGCCGTCTCGGCCAGCTTCGAATCGAGGCCGCGCTTGCGCCAGTCGTCACGCAGGTGCGAGCCCATCGTCGGCAGCACTTCCGACTCGAACGACTCGCGCGCCACTTCGCGCTCCGCGTCGCCCTGCTCCTCGTACAGCACCTTCGCTTCCTTGCGGCGGAACGCCGCGAATTCGCTCAACAGACGCGCCTTCAGATCGTCCGGCTGCGCCGCGACGACCTTCGCGGCAGGCGTGCCCGACGGCAGCGCGTCGACGGACTCGACCGGCGGCGCATAACCCTTCTTCAGCGCATCCTTGAACAACGCGGGCGCGCTGCGCACCGGCGGCAGCGTCGTGCTGCGCATCCGTTGCTCGGTCATCTGCAGCGCGGCGCGAATCCGGTTTTCCTCGCTGTCCGCGTAGAGCGTCTGCGCTTCCTTGAGCGGAATCCCGAGCTTCACCATCCGGTCGACCAGCGTGCTGTCGAACACGTTCGGATGCTCGTCGAGCGCGAGCATCGGCTGCTTGCGCTCGGTCACGCGGAACTGGATCTCCGCGACCCGGCGCCCTTCGCGATGTTCGATCAGTTCGACGAAGATGTTGGTGACCGCATTGACCTCGGCGATCGCCGGACGCAGGTAGTCGCGCTTGAAGTACTTGTACTCGCGCTTCGCCTCGTCGCCGGCTTCCGTATCGGGCGTGCCCGACAGGATCGGCCGCCACCATTCCCACGGCTCGCGCATCGTCAGGTGGCTCGGGTTCGTCAGGTAGCGCACGCAGATCTCGTAGAGCGCGAGACCGGCGCTGCTGCGCAGCTGGCTCTGGAACTGCAGGCTCAGACGCGCGTACTGGACCGGGTCGAGCAACTTCTTCTTGATCTTAGGTGCGAACGAGAATTCGACCCACACGCGGCGGGTAGCCGGATCCTCGAGAATTTCGGCATCGGCGATCAGCGTCGAGATCCCCCACTTGCGGCCCGGCTTCTGGCTCGACGTCCCCGTGCTCCATTCGACCTGGACCGAGACCATGCGGCGCAGGTGTTCCTTCACCAGCGCGGTGTCGTTCGAATCGAAGGCGGAGTTGGCGACGATATCCGACAGCAGCGCGCGATACGTATCGCCCGAGTCGTCGGCCTGCTGCGCGACGGCGAGCAGGACGTTGAACAGCTTGCGGGTCAGGAGCGTGATCTTGCCGCTCTTCGGCTGAATTGCGATCGCCTCGACGGCCTTACGCAATTCGGCTGAACTGGCACTCACCACATCCACATCGGTTTTCTTGGCGCGCTTCGTGGCCATGCGTCGGGTCGGAGGAGAAGTTTCACGGAAGGATAGCGCCTGTGGTGATGTGCGTCCAGAACGACATGCTCACCATAGCGGGTGAAGTGCGCGTGTGAAACGGCACTCACCCCAACCCTCTCCCGAAAACCCTCACCGGTCCGGATTTACAGCGTTTCGGACTCGTCCAGACGTGTCGCGGGATGCGCGGATTCACAGATTTTTGCCTGTGCTCGACACGTGCGAAACTTGCTCCCGTATCGGCTCACCTTTCGATTTGTCGTAATTTTGCGACTGCGCTTCCGGGTCCTCGTCACAGGGTCGCCACTGGACGTCGCGACATCGAGTGGACAGGCCCGCACCGGCCTGTATGCATGTACAGGCGCGGCTGACCGGGGCGACCGCAACCACGCCAGGGACCCGGAAACCGCGCCAAAAAGGATGCGGGGCGACGCCATCGAAGCCGATTCACGGGCCCGGGCGCGCATTGTACAGCGCACAGAAACCGTTCGGTCCCGAAAATTCTCACCTCAACGGCTCCGAATTCTGTGCGCCGGATCCAGACGAGTCCCCGGCACACGCGGGATCGCCAGCCAGGACCTCCCGAAAAGCCTCACCTTATTGAAAAAAGCGGCGCTCCAACGGATGCGGATACGGCTCCCGAAAAACCTCACCGTAACCGCCGCGGTATCAAAAATGTCAATGCCGTCCGATACTTATGTGCAGCAGGCGTTCCGCTGTGTCCGGCGATCGCCCCCGAAAAGCCTCACCTTTGCGGCAGGCGAACGTCGGCGGCAGCTGTGTATCGACTCCTGAAAACTCTCACCTGTGCCAAAAAGTGGCACAGCAAAAATCAGATTTCTGCCAGTCCCGGCGGGCTTTTCAGCGAATTCGCCCCGTTATGGGTCCCGAAAAGCCTCACCTTTGCCCTACTTTCGAGCAAATGGCGCTCCCGAAAAGGCTCACCTATCAGGCAAACGGCAGCCTGAGATCGGTGTCCCGAAAAAGCTCACCTCAACGGGATCCGGGCAGGAAAACCCGGATTTCGCTCCCGAAAAGCCTCACCTTTCAGGCTTCACAGGCCCCACAGGGCACTTTTGCTGTGCAAAATGACCATCGTTTCCCGGAAATCCTCACAGCAAATCCCTGTGGAGTCCCGTGAAGCCTCACCTTTCATGAAAACTGCCCAAAAGATGGGCAGAATAGGGGCGCGAGTAAGGTCCCGCAAATTCTCACCTATGTCTGCACAGGCAGAAAACTGTGCGCTCAGGCACAGCGCGGGTTCCATGGCTGTGCAGCCCCGAAAAGCCTCACCTTTGGGAAATCTCGCATTTCACTGTGATCCCGAATCCGCTCACGACCTTTCCTGCATCGGCTCACGCAGATCCCCGAACCCCATCACTTCAGCTCCCGCAGAAGATCACCTTGGTTCCCGTAAAACTTCACCTTGTCGGCCGGAAAGCCTTGCTACATAAGGCTGTGCCGTGGCGTTAACGTTTTTAACTAAGGGTTCAAGGGTGTTTACTTCTAATACTCTCAAGACATCGGTCGTCGAGTTTTCCACAGAGACCCCAACCCCTGAACACCGACAGTGAGCGTGACGCCCATCATGTGAAACAAATGCCCTTTTTCGGGGCTTGCTAAAAAACGCTTTCAGCACAAGTACTTGGCTCGCTTTCTTCGCTTTGTTTCACGGAATCGGGACGCTGGCTCATCCAGATCGGCTCACAGCGCCGATTTCTGTGCACAGCGACGCAAATTCACCGCGGCCGACAAAAACAGGTATCAAAAAATACGTATTCCGTTATGATCACAACATTTCAATGTCTGTGAGTCCTGCCATGACGCTGGATGAAATACGTGAAGCCATCCGGGAAGAACTCGAATCGCTACGCGCGAGCGGCGCGCGCCGCCAGGAGTTGTCGCTGCATGCCTGCAAGCGCCTGTTTTTCGATCTCGGCATCCGGCCGTCGGCCGCCAATGTCCGCGATCTGACCCAGACCGGCAGTGCCAGCGACATTCCGAAGGACATCGATCATTTCTGGGAACGGATCCGTGCCGCGTCGAAGGTTCGGCTCGACGGTGCGGCGATTCCGAAAGCGGTCGAGGAAAAGGCCGGCGCATTGCTCGGCGCGCTATATGAAGAGGCGTTGAAAGCGGCCAGGGAAAGTCTCGATGTCGACCGCGAGCAAATCCGCGCCGGCGTGACCGATGCGGAACAGCGGCTGCGCGACGCCACGGTTCGCCAGGAAACCCTCGAGGGCGCGCTGACGCGCAGCGAAGCCCGCAACGAGCAGCTGCAGGCGCGTGTGACCGAGCTCGAGGTGCAACTAGCCTCGCAATCGACGCACGGTTCGGCAAACGAGGCGACGCTGCTCACCACAGTCGCCCGACTCGAAAAGGAACTGGCCGCCATGGCCGGCCGCGTCGATGCCGAACAGACGCAGAACGCGGCGCTGCGCGACCGTATCGACACGCTGCAAGCCGAATTGCAGCAGCGCACCGAACACTATGCGCAGCAGATCAAGGATGCGGTGGCCGAAGCCGAGCGCCGCGTCAAACCGATGCTGGTCGAGCTGGACTCGCTGCGCAGCATGGCGTCGACCTACCAGAGCGGTTTGCGCGACGTGCAACGCAAGGAATTCGATTTCCTTCAGCAACTGAGTTCGACCAAGGCCCGCGCGGACCGGCTCGAGGAACAGCTTCGCAGCCAGGGCGACGAGTTGGAGCGTGCGACGCGCGAGGTGAATACGCTGCGCGCGAGCCGCGGGATGAACCCCGAGATTTCCGCGCTGATCCGGCGCCTGGCCGATGCCGGTCAGCTGGATGCCGATGCGTTTTCCGCGATCGGGACGTCACTGGACCATGAAATTCCGGTGCCGACCCAGTGCCCGCATTGCGACGGCGAACCGGAGTTGTCGCACGGCGACGACGGGTTCGAAGTATCGTGCCCCGAATGCGAACATGCGTCGGGGCCCTGGCCTTCACGATTCGAAGCGATCGCACGCTTTGCACGCGATTGACGCGCCGGTCGGCACAGCGATCGCACAGGTGAGGTGATTCGGGACGCGTGAGGTGAGGTTTTTCGGGAGCTGCGAAACGGTGAGGCTACGCCACACAAGGCTGCTCACGGATCACGTCGCGTGAGCAGCCGGTTCGTCATCAGTGAGTTTCGTCCTGGTCGGAAGCGTCACCATTCGCGAGATCGTCACGCCAGTTTTTCCACGCGCGGTGCAGCCGGTTCGACGAGATCGGCCGCACGAAGCCGAGCCATTTACCGACCCGCTCGGGCGGTACGTCGTGTTCGAACAGCTCGGCCGCATAGGTATTGCGCAGCGTTTGCGGACTCGCGCGCGCGGTGCGCGACGACGTCAGCCCCGCGGATTCGACGATCGCGTCGATCGCGCGCAGCATCGTCGCCTTGTGCATCGGCCGCCCGGCATGCGATGCGGGAAACACGAGCTCGCCGGGAATCTCCTGGCGCTTGCGCTCCACGAGCCATGCTTCGAGCAACGCGATCGCGAACGACGCCAGATGGGTTTCGCGCGCGAAATCGGGATGCGTCGACGGGATCTGCAGCGACGTTCCGCTCGTATTGATGCAACTAATCGTGAGCACGCGTGCTTCGCCGGTCTTCACGCCGGCGCCGAGAAACGCGGCGACGAGCGCGCGGTCGCGCCGCTCTTTCCAGTATGCGGAGCCCGACACGCCGATCGGCGAAAACAGGTAGGCCAGCAACTTTGCGCGTTCGGCCGGCGTCAGGAAACCGGTTGGCTCGTTGTCGCGTGCCTGACGCCAGTTCGCTTCGCCATCCTGAGCAATGAAGCGGGCCGGGTTGGTGGACGCGAACTCGGTGCGCCGGATGTGGTCGAGCACGCGTTCGATCAGCCGCAAATAACGCATTCTCTGTGTTTTCCGGATCGGAAGCTCGCCGACGAAGTTCGCGATCGTTGCGGTATCGACGGTGGCCAGGTTTTTCTGGTTTGCACGCAGCCACGCAAGAAAGGCGCCCCATTGCGCGCGGTAGACGTCGGCCGACGAACGGCGGTAGTCCTGCATGGCAAGCCACGCGTCGAACGCGGCTTCGGGCGAGATGATCCAGTCGGACGCGCCGCGGTCGAACAGATCCTTTTCTTCCGGGCGTGCCGGGGTGTCGGAGGGCGTGGGAAGGGACATGTCATTTATTCCGTTAGTTGCGTATATGGTAGCCCTTTCCGCAACGTCGCGGACAGCAGGATGCGGGAGCCGCCCACCGTGACGGACGCTCGGGCCTGACGTCAGTCGCCCCACGCCTTCGACGGGCGGTGAACGCGCTCGCGGGGCGCCGCTTCCTGCGATTTGGCCGCGGCTTCATACGCGAGGACCGCGAACGAGAACACGGCGGGCAGCGCGTTCGATCGGCCGAAGTCGATCGGATCGTCCGTTTCGGGAAAGGTCATGTCCGACGGCCGTTCGAACAGTTGACGCATGCCGGCCTCGTGCCGGCTGGCAAAGCCGAGATCGGCGAGCGCCTCGGCTTCGATCGCGTGCAGCAGGCGCCACGACAGCGGGACGCGCTGACGGATGTAGCGCCCGGCTATATGGCGAACGATCAGTTCGAGGTCGTGCGCGGCAGCCTTGAAGCTGAGCGCGGCCAAATCTTGTTCTTCTGTCATCGCAGGCTCCTGTCGACCGGCGCGGCGCCTCGGTGCGCCGCCCCGGCCATGCATGGCGGAATGTCCGTATACTGTACAAATATACAGTGTCTTCCGCAACTGGCCTTTCGGCCAGCTACCCGCATCGTCAGCGATGAATCACGATCAGCAGTGCGCGCGCCTCGGTCTTGCCGGGGTTGCGGATCGCGTGCGGCGTGTCGGCCGGGTAGCGCGCGGTGTCGCCCGCCTTCAGGCGTCGGCTCGCCGCCGCGGCTTCGATTTCCATCGCGCCCTGCAGCACGGTGAGGTGCTCGCGCGTGCCGGGTTCGTGCGCGTTCGATACGAGCGCGCCGCCGCCCGGCAGCGTCAGTTCGTACCACTCGAACTTGCCGGCCAGGTCGATCGGGCCCCATACGCGCAATTGATAGCGGCCGTCGTGGCCGGCGAGCGTCGGGATGTCGTGCGGGCCGTCCACGCGGATCGTCTCCGGCGCTTTCGGCTGAGAGAACAGTTCGTCGAGCGTGATGCCGAGCGCATTCGTGAGCCGCCATGCGACCGCGATCGTCGGATTGGCCTTGTCGCGCTCGATCTCGGAGAGCATCGACTTCGATACGCCAGCCGCGCGCGACAGGTCGTCGAGCGTCAGCTTGCGCTCGTTGCGCAGGCGCTGGATTTGCTCGCCGACGCGCGGCGGCGTCACGCCCGGCGCTTGCGGTGCGGCGCTGGCAGGCGTGCGCCGCGACGCGGAGGAACTTGCCATTTGGTTTCCGTTCGCTTAGAGTTGTTCGGTATTTCGAATTCTAGTTCGGAATATCGGATAAATGCGGTCAACCGAACGACCGACTATAACAGTAGCAGGCCGTTGCGCCGCCGCCACGAGCGGCGCGCGACGGGATGCGAATCCCTGTCAGGAGCTTTGCGATGCGTGATGCCTTTCTCGCCCAGGTGCGCGGGACGCTCGACCAGATCCGCGCGGACGGTTTTTACAAGACCGAGCGCGAGATCGCGAGTCCCCAGGCGGCGGCCGTGCGGCTCGCCGGCGGTGCCGGCGTGCTGAATTTCTGCGCGAACAACTATCTCGGTCTGGCGAACGATCCGCGCCTGATCGCCGCGGCGCAGGCCGGTCTCGACCAGGACGGCTTCGGCATGGCGTCGGTGCGCTTCATCTGCGGCACGCAAACCGTGCACAAGCAGCTCGAAAGCGCGCTGGCATCGTTTCTCGGCACCGAGGACAGCATCCTCTATTCGAGCTGCTTCGATGCGAACGGCGGCCTGTTCGAGACGCTGCTCGACGAGAACGACGCGGTGATCAGCGACGAGCTGAACCACGCAAGCATCATCGACGGCATCCGCCTCTGCAAGGCGAAGCGTTTCCGTTACAAGAACAACGACCTGTCCGACCTCGAGGCGAAGCTGAAGGAAGCCGACGCCGCGGGCGCGCGCCACAAGCTGATCGCGACCGACGGCGTGTTCTCGATGGACGGCATCATCGCCGACCTGAAAGGCATCTGTGACCTCGCCGATCGTTACGGCGCGCTCGTGATGGTCGACGATTCGCACGCGGTCGGCTTCATCGGCGCGCATGGCCGCGGTACGCCCGAGCACTGCGGCGTCGACGGTCGCGTCGACATCATCACCGGCACGCTCGGCAAGGCGCTGGGCGGCGCATCGGGCGGCTACGTCGCGGCCCGCCGCGAGATCGTCGAATTGCTGCGCCAGCGTTCGCGCCCGTACCTGTTCTCGAACACGCTGACGCCGAGCATTGCCGCGGCGTCGCTGAAGGTGCTGGAACTGCTCGGCAGCGACGAAGGGGCGAAGCTGCGCGAACGCGTTCGCGAGAACGGCGCGCGTTTCCGCGAGCAGATGACGGCCGCGGGTTTCACGCTCGTGCCGGGCGCGCATCCGATCATCCCGGTGATGCTCGGCGACGCGCAGCTTGCGACCAACATGGCCGACAAGCTGCTGGCCGAAGGCGTCTACGTGATCGGCTTCTCGTTCCCGGTCGTGCCGCGCGGTCGCGCGCGCATCCGTACGCAGATGAGCGCCGCGCATACGCCCGAACAGATCGATCAGACGGTCGCCGCGTTCGTGCGCGTCGGCAAGTCGCTCGGCATCGTCTGACGGAGGCGCGACCATGAAAGCACTGGCAAAGCTCGAACGCGGCCCGGGCCTCACGCTCACGCGCGTGAAGCGCCCCGAAGTCGGACACAACGACGTGCTGATCAAGATTCGCCGCACGGCGATCTGCGGCACCGACATCCATATCTGGAAGTGGGACGACTGGGCGCAGAAGACGATTCCCGTGCCGATGCACGTCGGTCACGAATACGTCGGCGAGATCGTCGAGATGGGGCAGGAAGTGCGCGGCTTCGCGATCGGCGATCGCGTGTCCGGAGAAGGCCACATCACGTGCGGCTTCTGTCGCAACTGTCGCGCGGGGCGCCGGCATCTGTGCCGCAACACCGTCGGCGTCGGCGTGAACCGTGAAGGCGCGTTCGCCGAGTACCTGGCGATTCCCGCGTTCAACGCGTTCAAGATTCCGCCCGAGATCTCCGACGATCTCGCGTCGATCTTCGATCCGTTCGGCAACGCGACGCATACGGCGCTGTCGTTCAATCTCGTCGGCGAGGACGTGCTGATCACCGGCGCGGGCCCGATCGGGATCATGGCCGTCGCGATCGCGAAGCACGTCGGCGCGCGCAACGTCGTGATCACCGATATCAACGACTACCGGCTCGAACTTGCGCGCAAGATGGGCGCGACGCGCGCGGTCAACGTCGCGCGCGAGTCGCTGCGCGACGTGATGGCCGACCTGCGCATGACGGAAGGCTTCGACGTCGGTCTCGAGATGTCGGGCGTGCCGAGCGCGTTCACGAGCCTGCTCGAGGCGATGAATCACGGCGGCAAGGTCGCGCTGCTCGGCATTCCGCCCGCGCAGACGGCGATCGACTGGAACCAGGTGATCTTCAAGGGGCTCGAGATCAAGGGCATCTACGGTCGCGAGATGTTCGAGACCTGGTACAAGATGGTCGCGATGCTGCAAAGCGGTCTCGATCTGTCGCCGATCATCACGCATCGCTTTGCGGCGGACGATTACGAGAAAGGCTTCGCCGCGATGCTGTCCGGTGAAAGCGGCAAGGTGATTCTCGACTGGACGGTCTGAGTGCCGGCGGGGCGGTTCGGTACGTTTGCCGGCTTCTCCGCTCGTGCGGGCATGAGCGTTTGTCGGGGCTGGGCCGCTTCGACAAACGCGTAAGGTGAGAATATTCGGGAGCTGTGTTTGCGTACCGAACGGCGGCTCGATCATGCTGCCGCGTGTCGCGCAGGCGTGGAATTCAACGGGCTGCACGTCGTTTCTCGTCAGCGATACGAGGGCGATCGCACTTCGATTCCGCAGCACTCATCGGTGACATGCAATCGCGCATGCACCTCACCCATCAGCGCCGCTCCGCTGCCCACTCCGTCGCGTCGCTCGGCGCGTGCCTTTTCTTCCTGCCCTTCCGTTTTCGCTTGTCGTGCCTGAATAGTGGGCCCTTGCCGCATCATCGCGTGTCATGGTTTTGCCCTGCGTCAGCGCCAGCACGTCACCACGCAACCCGGTCACGGCTCGGCCTCGAGGCGTGAGCCGATCACCGACGTGCAACTCACCCATCAGCCCGCCAGCCGGCATCGATCGGTGCGCTGCCTGCTATTCGATCCGCTCACCATTCGACCGTCGCGGCTCGAGTTGCAGACTCAACACGACGAGCCAGCGTTTCGGGCATTGCGGTGCGATTTCGATCGGATCGCCATGCGCGCCGGACACCGTCACGAGTCCGTTTTGCGCTGCATGCCGATACGCGCGCGATGCGTCCGCCTGAAGCCAGAAGCTGACCAGCGCGCACGTGACGAAGCGGAACAGCAGCAATGTCGCGGCTTCCGGCGTGTCGCCCAGCAACACGAGCAGGCTGTCGAACGCGAGCGTCAGTATCTGCGTGACCGTGATCGTGATGACCGTCAGCTTCACCAGCCCGCGCATGCGCAGTGCTGCCCGCGTGCGGGCGCGACGTAGTGCGAGCCGCGCGCGATCGACGTCGCTTTCGTGTCTCACGACGCCGCTCCGGCGCGCTGCGCGACGTCGATCGATGTCGTGTCGGATACAGGCATCGGCTCGCCTGCTACGCCAACCGCCTTGCACAGGATTGCGCTGTCGTAGCTGTGTCCTGCAAACCGCATCACGTCGATCAACCGAAACCCTTCGCGACGATAGAAGTCGACGAGCCGGACAGCCGCATGCGGCGCATCGAGCGCGATGTGCGTCGCGCCACGCGCGGCAGCCCGCCGTTGCGCGAACGCGAGCAGCGCACGGCCGATGCCGCGGTCCTGCCAGACCGGATCGACGGCCAGCTGGCCGAGCGTCGCGACGCGTCGGCTGCGATACGGATCGCAACGCGAATCGGGATCGTGCGCTTGCATCGTGATCGTCGCGACCAGATGCGCGTTGCCGAGCGCGACGAAACACTCGCTGGTGAGCATGCGTTCGCGCGTCGCCGACGCCGGCTGGTCGACACCCGGACAGTTGAAGCCCGCGGCGCCGAGTGGCGCGTACGCACGGTGCAGCAACGCGGTCAGCGACTCATACGAATCGCTGCGCGGATCGAAACGCCGTACCACGACGCGGCCGTCGAGCCGCTTCGCATAAGCCGCATAGGCACGCGCGGAGCGTGCGGATTCCGGTCGCTGCATGATGTCCTTTCGGCCAGACAGGGTGACCGAAGTGTAGTGAGCACCCCGCGCCAGCTTCAAGAAAAAATGTCGTAAACGCCGGCTGCAATGCGCCGCTCGCCATCGGGACCATGCGGCGATCGGCCCTTCCGACGGCAGGGCCTTTTCACGCGGCTGTTGACGAGGGAGAACGATCGTTCTACCGTAAACCCATGAACACACATGATGACCTCTCCGGCGAACCGGCCGTTCGCGACCGGCTGCTCGACGCGGCCGAAGCGCTGATCTACTCGGGCGGCATCCATGCCACGGGTGTCGACGCGATCGTGAAGCGATCCGGTGCCGCGCGAAAGAGCTTTTATTCGCATTTCGAATCGAAGGAGGCGCTGGTCGTGGCCGCCCTCGAGCGCCGTGACGAACGCTGGATGCGCTGGTTCGTCGACGCGACGCTGGCGCGCGGCAAGTCGCCGCGTGCGCAGTTGCTCGGCATGTTCGATGTGCTGCGCGACTGGTTCGTGGAACCCGATTTTCACGGCTGCGCATTCCTGAACGCGTCCGGTGAAATTGCCGACGCCGACGATCCGGTGCGCATCGTCGCGCGCATGCACAAGGCGCGCTTGCTCGCGTTCGTGCGCGAGCGGTTCGACGCGTATGCCGACGCAGCCGGGATCGAGCGCCGCGGGCTGGCCCGCGTCGCACGTCAATGGCTGGTGCTGATCGACGGCGCGATCGCCGTGGCGCTCGTCAGCGGCGATGCCGTCGCGGCGCGCGATGCGCGCGCAGCCGCCGAATGCTTGCTCGATACGGTGTCTCGAGCGTCGCAGTAACGCGTCCCAACCGGCTGCGTTCGTGCGCAGCCCAACCTTGAACAGGAGCATCCCATGTCCGCTTCCCCGGAAGTTCGTCCGCCCGTTCCGCCCTTCACGCTCGACACGGCGCGCCAGAAAGTGCGCGCCGCGGAGGATGCGTGGAACACGCGCGACCCGCAGCGCGTGTCGCTCGCCTATACGCCGCAGAGCCGGTGGCGCAATCGCGCGGAGTTCGTGACGGGCCGCGACGAGATCGTCGGCCTGCTGCAGCGGAAATGGACGCGCGAGCTCGACTACCGGCTGATCAAGGAGCTGTGGGCGTTCGGCGGCAATCGCATCGCGGTGCGATTCGCGTACGAATGGCATGACGACGCCGGCAACTGGTTCCGCTCATACGGAAATGAAAACTGGGAGTTCGACGAAAACGGCTTGATGGCGCATCGCCACGCGAGCATCAACGATCTGCCGATTCGCGAAGCGGATCGCCTGTACCACTGGCCGCTCGGCCGCCGTCCGGACGATCATCCCGGCCTGTCCGATCTCGGGCTGTGATGCAGCACGATGACGACGCGTGAACGCGTTCGATCACGCATCGAGCGTGCCGCCTGTGCTCAACGGTGAGGAAATTCGGGAGCCGTGTATTGAGGTGAGAGTTTTCGGGAGAAGGAGCGATTCCGTGCGGGACGGTGTGATGCTTCACGTCCCGCGTCTCACCGATCATTCTTCGCAGGAAACGGCGCGATTGCGCTGACGGAAGCGCCGTGCGCATTGCAGTGCTCGCGCTTTCGTTGCGTTGCCCGCGCGCGAATCGAATGCGACATCGACACTGGCGGGATTCGATCGGTGTGTAGCGATGCGCGATGCAACTCACCGCTCGACTTCGACGTGATGCCGGTTACGGCGATGGATCGACACGTGACCGTGCGTGTCACCGCATCGCGTTGCTCACCGTTCGAAATCGACATCGATACCGACACGCGCGCATCCAGGCCCGCGCATCGGAATCAACCAGGGTGCGCGGCAGCCGGTCGAGTTGCTCACCCCTGAACACGCATCCATCGACCACCTGCGCGCACCCTGCGCATCGTTCCGTCAGCCGGCGATCCGCGCCGCGATCGCTTCACCCACTTCCTGCGTCCTTGCCTGGCCGCCGAGATCGCGCGTGCGCGGCCCGGTGCGCAGCACGTCCTCGATCGCCGCGACGATCGCATCGTGCGCTTCGCGTTCGCGGCCCGCGCCGTTGCCGAGGAAGTCGAGCATCATCGCCGCCGACCAGATCATCGCGATCGGGTTCGCGACGTACTGGCCCGCGATGTCCGGCGCGGAGCCGTGCACCGGTTCGAACAGCGACGGAAACGTGCGATCCGGGTTCAGGTTCGCCGACGGCGCGATGCCGATCGTGCCCGTGCAGGCCGGCCCGAGGTCGGACAGGATGTCGCCGAACAGGTTCGACGCGACCACGACGTCGAAGCGGTCGGGCTGCAGCACGAAGCGCGCGCACAGGATGTCGATGTGCTGCTTGTCGACGGCGATCTCGGGATAGCGCTCGCCCATCTCGGCCGCGCGCGCGTCCCACCACGGCATGCTGATCGCGATGCCGTTGCTCTTCGTCGCGACGGTCAGGCGCTTCGCGCGGCGCTGCGCGAGCTCGAACGCGAACTTCAGCACGCGCTCGGTGCCGTGACGCGTGAAGATTGACTGCTGCATGACCACTTCGCGCTCGGTGCCTTCGAACATCGTGCCGCCGACCGACGAATATTCGCCTTCGGTGTTCTCGCGCACGATCATGAAGTCGATATCGCCCGCGTTGCGGCCGGCGAGCGGCGACGGCACGCCGTCGAACAGGCGCGCGGGCCGCAGGTTGATGTACTGGTCGAACTCGCGGCGGAATTTCAGCAGCGAACCCCACAGCGAAATGTGGTCGGGCACCGTCGCGGGCCAGCCGACCGCACCGAACAGGATCGCGTCCATGTCCGACAGCTGTGCCTTCCAGTCGTCCGGCATCATCTTGCCGTGCTGCACGTAGTAGTCGCAGCTCGCCCAGTCGATCTGTTCGAACTGGAAACGGATGCCGAAGCGCGCCGTCACGGCGTCGAGCGCGCGCAGGCCCTCGGGCATCACTTCACGGCCGATGCCGTCACCGGGGATGACGGCAATCCTGTAAGTCTTGTCGCTCATGCAAGCCTCCTTGGCTGTTCGGGCCGCCGGCAGCGTGCGCAGCGGAACGTGACGCCATTTTATTTATTTCCATTCAGATTAAAATCGTGCGAAAGGTTAATCGACTTTCCACGAATCGTGAACAAATCGCCGAATCTCGACGACCTGCGCGTCTTCAGCCTGGTCGTCCGCCTGACGAGCTTCAGCGCGGCCGCCGAGCAGCTCGCGGTGTCGCCCGCGTACGTGAGCAAGCGCATCGCGCTGCTCGAGGCGCAGCTCGGCACGCGGCTGCTGCATCGCTCGACGCGCCGCGTGACGGTCACGGAGGCCGGCGAACGCGTGTTCGCGCGTGCCGAGAAGATTCTCGACGACGTCGATCATCTCGTCGAGGATGTCTCGACCACACGCACGGTGCCGCGCGGCACGCTGCGCATTTCGAGCAGCTTCGGCTTCGGCCGCCATGTCGTCGCGCCGGCGTTGCTCGACTTCTCCGCGCGCTATCCGCAGCTGAACGTGCGGCTCGATCTGTTCGACCGGCTCGTCGACGTCGCGGGCGAAGGCTACGACCTCGACGTGCGCATCGGCGACGAGATCGCCGATCACCTGATCGCGCGCCGCCTTGCCGCGAACTACCGCGTGCTGTGTGCGTCGCCCGACTATCTCGCACGACGCGGCACGCCGCGCACGCTCGCGGATCTCGCGTCGCACGACTGCCTCGCGATCAAGGAGCGCGACCATCCGTTCGGCGTGTGGCGGCTGAACCTGCGCGGAGAAACGGCAACGGTGAAGGTCGGCGGCGCGCTATCGACGAACCACGGCGAGGTGGCCGTGCAATGGGCGCTGGCCGGGCGCGGGATCGTGCTGCGCTCGATCTGGGAGGCGGGGCCGCTGATCGAACGCGGCGCGCTGCGGCGCGTGCTGCCGGACGTGATTCAGCCGGCGAACATCTGGGCGGTCTATCCGGAACGCGTCGCGGCTTCGGCGAAGGTGCGCGTGTGCGTCGATTTTCTGGCGGAGGCGCTCGCCGGGTTGAATGCCGCGGCGAGCGACGATGCGGGCTGAAATCGGTGAAAGGTGAGCTTTTACGGGGGCATGTCTGCGACGTCGGCACAGCCCGTTTGGGGCTGCCATCGTGTCATGGGCCGACACGATGCAACAGGCAGCGATACGTCGATGGCCGCGAGGCACGGGCCCGACCGACGATGATGCCCGCACCCGCACCCGCACCCGCACCCGCACCCGCACCCGCACCCGCACCCGCACCCGCACCCGCACCCGCACCCGCACCCGCACCCGCACCCGCACCCGCACCCGCACCCGCACCCGCACCCGCACCCGCAACCAAACCGCGGCTCACACCCGCGGCTCCGGCGTTCAAGCCGCTTGCGCAGCGCTCGCCGCGCCGAGCATCAGGTCGAGATTCTGCACGGCCGCGCCGGATGCCCCTTTGCCGAGATTGTCGAACACGGCGGACAGCAGCACCTGACCGTGATCGTCATTGACGAACACGCTCAACCGCAGGTCGTTCGTACCGTTCAGCGCCTGCGGATCGAGATGCGTGATCGTGCGCGTATCCGCGAGCGGCGTGACCTCGACATGGCGCGCGCCGGCGTAATGGTGCGCGAGACACGTGTGCAGCAACTCACCGGTCACGCCGGCCGGAAGAAGGCGCAGCTCGATCGGCACCGTCAGCACGATGCCCTGCCGATAGGCGCCGTAAGCCGGCACGAACAGCGGACGGTGCGCGAGCCCGGCATGCAGCTGGATCTCGGGCGCATGCTTGTGCGCGAGCGCGAGGCCGTAGACCTGCAGCGGTTTCGCGCGCGCGGCGTCGTTCGATTCGAATGCGTCGACGGCGGCGCGGCCGCCGCCCGAGTAACCGGACACCGCATGGATGCTCACCGGGTAGTCGCGCGGCAGCAGGCCGGCCTGTTGCAGCGGCCGCAGCAGCCCGACCGCGCCTGTCGGATAGCAGCCCGGATTGGTGACGCGCCGTGCACGTGCGATGGTCTGCGCGTGCCCGTCGGCCATCTCGGGGAAACCGTAGACCCATTCCGGTTCGGTGCGATGGGCCGAGCTCGCATCGATCACGCGTACAGCCGGATTCCGGATGAAGCCGACCGCTTCGCGCGCGGCGGCGTCGGGCAGGCACAGAATCGCGATATCGCACGCGTTGATCGCTTCGCCGCGCCGCGCGGGGTCCTTGCGCTCGGCGTCCGGCAGCGTGACGAGCCGCAGGTCGGTGCGATCCCGCAGGCGCTCGTGGATCTGCAGTCCGGTCGTACCTTGGTCGCCGTCGATATAGACAGTAGGGAGGCTCATGATGGTCGCGTTCCTCGTTTCGGGCATCGGGAAAGCCGTATCGTCCATCGAACGCCTAGAATAGGAAAAGTTGAATTTCCTGATGACCGGATTCAGTTTTCCTGAACGAGAGGTGGGCATGCGCGAGATCAGTCTGGACCGGCTGCGTACGCTGGTCGCAATCGCCGACCAGGGATCCTTCGTGGCCGCCGCGCAGCTGCTGCATCTTGCGCCGCCGACGGTCAGTCTTCATGTCGCCGAACTCGAAAGCCGCATCGGTGCGCCATTGCTGTCGCGCACGCGCGGCAACGTGCAGCCGTCGACGATCGGTGCGGTGCTGGTGGAGCGGGCGCGCCGTCTGCTGGCCGAGGTCGAGTCGACCCTCGACGACGTGGAACGGCAGGTGCAGGGCCTGACCGGGCGCGTGCGCCTCGGCGCATCGACCGGGGCGATCGCGCATCTGTTGCCGCAGGCGGTGGCCCGGCTGCGCGAGCAGCATCCGGACATCGATGTCCAGATCGCGGTGCTCACGTCGCACGACACACTGGCGCGGCTTGCGCAGGGTTCGCTCGACGTCGGGCTGGTCGCCCTGCCGCAGGCAGCGGTCGCGGGGCTGTCGATCCGCGCGTGGCGGCGCGATCCGGTGCTGGCCTTTCTGCCCGCGGACTGGCGGCTGCCGGCACGCGTGACGCCGGCCTATCTGGCCGCGCGCCCGCTGATTCTCAACGATGCGACCACCCGCCTGTCGCGGCTCACGACGGAATGGTTCGCGCTCGGCGGCCACCGGCCCGAGCCGCGCATCGAACTCAACTACAACGATGCGATCAAGAGCCTGGTCGCCGCGGGTTACGGCGCGACGCTACTGCCGCACGAGGCGGGCGCCCCGTTGCCCGACCCACGCATCGTCATGCGGCCGCTGCGTCCGGCGTTGTGGCGCGAACTGGGCATCGCGCATCGGGCCGGCCCGGTCGAGCGGTCGACCCAGCACGTGCTCGACGCGTTGTGGGCGCTCGGCGCGCGCTAGGGCGCTCAGGGAACCGCGCCGCCGTCCTACAGCCGGTTGTCCTTCGCGAGCATCAGCACGCGCGCCCAGCGCTGCGCATCGCGCTTGTCCATCATCGGCAGTTTCCATTCGCCGCGCACCGTGTCGCGCACGCGCACGACGAGATGCCAGCGGCCGCCGATCGGCGCCGCCTCGCAGCCGTCGAGCTGCGACAACGTATAGCGGCCGTCCGCGCCGTCGTGCGACAGCCACAGCAGCCCCTGCGTCGCGGACACGCGCAGCTCGCCCCACGCGCGATGCACGATGTGGGTCCAGCCTTGTTCCTTCGTGTTCGGTGCGATGTCGCGGCGGCGCTTGATCCACCATGCGATCAGCGCGATCAGGATCGCGGCGGCGAGCACGGCGGCCGCGATCGCGACCGGCTGGCCGAACTGCGCGGCGATGACGTGAAACAGGTGGACGGCGCCCCATCCCAGGGCGATGAGCGCGAATAGCGCAATGAAGATCGGCATGTCGAATCGGAACAAAGGACGGACCGGCGCAGCCTGCGCGCCGGTCCGTCGCATACGGCATCACCGGCGGCGGTGAATGTCGTGCGTGACGAAGCCCGCGTCGTTGGTGGGCAGCGCGAGGCCGTCCTTGACCGCGAGCGTCTTGCGGATGTCGTCGAGACCCGCGCACCAGTGGTCGCGCATCGTCGACAGACCGAACTGATAGTCCTTGTAGTGGTGCTCGTACGCCTTCTGCTGATAGATCAGGTGCTGGATGTTGTATTTCTTCCCGCTCGACATCGCTTCAGCCTCGATGCACCACGGGTCGTTCTTGCGCTGCTCTTCCGGTACCTGCTCGAGCACGTGGCGCAGCACGTTGCGGTAGCGCTGTTCGCGCTGCAGCGTATCGGTGACGAAACGCGTGCGGCTCGAATACTGCACGTCCTTCGTGCGTTCCGCGACGTCGGCCATCGTGCGCGGCAGCGGCCCGCGCGCGCTCCACAGATCGACCTGGAACGCGAGCGTGTCGCGCCGCGGACGCGCGCGCAGCACTTCCATCAGCGGCGTGTTCGACACGACGCCGCCGTCCCAGTAATACTCGCCGTCGATTTCGACCGGCGGAAACGCGGGCGGCAGTGCGCCGGACGCCATGAAGTGCTCGGGTTCGAGGCGGATGCGCGAGTTGTCGAAGTACACGAAGTTGCCGGTGCCGACGTTGACCGCGCCGACCGACACGCGCGTCTCGCCCGAGTTGATCCGGTCGAAATCGCACAGCTTGAGCAGCGTCGCGCGCAGTGCCGACGTGTCGTACCAGCTGATCTTTTCCGGATGATCGGACACGCCCGGCAGCGGCGGCGGGAAGCGCGGCGAGAAGAAGCCCTGCTGGCCCTGCATCATCGCGCTTGCGGCCTGCGATGCGGTGAAGAACGTGCGGACCTGGTCGATGCTGTTGAACAGCGCGAATTCGAACGCGGCCGGAATCGCGGGAAAGAACGCCGGCTGGCAGATCGTTTCCCAGAATTGGCGCAGCCGCTCGACGCGATGTTCGGGTGCATTGCCGGCGATCAGCGCGGTGTTGAGCGCGCCGATCGAGATGCCTGCGATCCAGTCGAGCGGAACGCCCGCTTCGTGCAGCCCTTCGAATACGCCGGCCTGATACGCGCCGAGCGCGCCGCCGCCCTGCAGGACGAGCGCGATGGTTTCGTACGGCAGCGACCGCGCAGCGGCCGGCGCGCCGGCTTCGTGATGCAGGTCCGCCGCATCGACGGCCTGCTTTTCTGTACGCGCGTGCGGTTTCATCAGTTGCTCCGAGAAATCCCGCCGTGGACGGCGGAGATGGATGGCGTGGCGTCGACCGACGGCACGCCGTCCTTGGTATGGATGGTGGTGTGGAAGTCGCCTCCCGTTACAGAGGCGAGGACC